>CAKZQX010000448.1 GCA_937141995.1 uncultured Chloroflexaceae bacterium
CGCGCGGGTAAGCAAAAAAGGTACTGTAGAGCACCAGGTAGATCCCACCCAGAATACCCAGCGCAATCCAGAGCGTTGCCCGATCTTCCTGCCAGAGCGCTTTGAAGCGTGGAATGACCACCGGACGCGGATCCCAGACGCGCATCGAGAGCCAGGCCAGCAGCAGCGCCGCCGCAACCAGAAAAGCCTTCTCACCCAGGTGCAACCCCTCACCAACGGGCAGCGCCAGATCCACCTGTCGCCCCAGTAGAACGATAACCGCGCCCACACCGATCAGGATGAGTAGTCCCCGGTTAAGTTGTTTCTGGAACCCGAGTTCAACGATGAGCCGCACAAGCATGAAAATACCAAAGATAAAGAAGAGAATGTAATAGAGTTCATGCGTGGCAATAGCCAGCGCCAGGCTTGCCGCCAGCAAGTAGAGATACCGGGCGCGTCCGGTATCAATAAAGCGGAAAATGCCGATCACCATCCAGAGTTCCCACAGCACCATCAGCCCATCGTGACGCGCAAAGCGGGTGAAGTAGAGCAGCGAGGGCGAGAAGCCCAGCAGCACCGCCGCAATCAGCGCGCCGCGTCGTCCCAGATAGGGCCGTAACATCCAACTGGAGGCAACCATGCCAATCCCGGCCAGTGCCATCGGCAACCGCGCCTGGAAATCGCCATCGCCGAACAGAAAGTATGATAGGAGACTAAACACATACAGCGACGGTCCATGGTACACCGGGTCATAGCAGTAGGTCGCTGACCGGCCACCATTGGCACACAGGAAATCGCCGCTGCCGGTATAAAAGCGCCAGCTTGTCCAGGCATGAATCGCTTCATCGTGGTGCATAGCCATGTTGCCCAGGCCCCAGAGGTGGGCAATCACGCTGAGAAAGACCACGACGACATACGCCACTACCTCCAGGTTGACGCGCGACAGGTCAAATGCACGATCCAGAACTGAGCGCTGCGGTGAGCGCGGAAATGTTTCTACGGCCATAACTGCCTCGTTAATTGCGTAATCTATAATTCTGGGTAATCTGTAATCCGTAATTCATGGACTACGGACGACTGTTCAACTCGGCTCCGGTTCCCAGGCCAATCTGATCGGCCAGCACCGGGCGTACAGCAAGGACAAAATCGGTGGAACCCAGGCGGGCATTTGTATCCCGATACATCAAAAAGTCCCACAAATGCACAACGGTTTCATCGGCAAACGGCGCGCGTAGGGCCTGTGCCAGCAGCGAAACCTGATCAAGCGGAGCGGTGCGCCAGTGATCACTCTCACCCAGGTTGTATATCTCCCCTTCGGGGAACCACCAGCGTAGCGGTAACTGTTGCAACCGGAAATCTTGCAGATACTCGCTATTCTCCGGATTGCGGCTAATATTTTCTTGCAGCATAAACACTGCCTGGATCTCTTCACCCGGGGGAGCGGTCAGGCGCGGTTCGACCCGGCTCGCGTTGGGAAAATCACGGAAATACCACTGCCAGACCGTTTCGTTATCATACAGAATGGGAATATCCAGGCCGCCGCCTCTACGCCGCGATGCCTCCTCCAGCCGTCGTACCACGCGCATCACATCGGGCGATGTCTGCGTGTAGATCAGCATCTCGCGGGGTGTATCACCGCTGAGGTAGGTCAGACGATAAGCATTGCGGATGGTGTAGGCGCTACCCAGGAGCGTCATGCACAGCGCCAGCATACTGAGCGACCAGCGCCGGTTCCGGTACATACCGGCCGCTGCAACCAGCAACCCCCAGAGCACCAGCACAATTGACGGGATGATCCAGCCCGGTATAGCAATCTCGGTGTCGGCGTTGACATAGGTTGTCATTAACACAAAACCCAACCCGGCAACCGCGATGAAAACGCCAATAAAGAGCGGTGGCGTAATCCGGTTGAAGCGCTCCTCAAGCGTAGCATGACCGGACACGTCTGCGTCAGTCGCCGCGCCGTCGGTTGCCGTCCAGATGCCGCGCAACACGCGCCCGCAGGCCCAGGCCCCCAGCAGCACCATCGGCAGCGCCACATGGATGCTCAACCAGGGCATCTTCTCCCCGGCCCAGGAGTAGATCCCAAACGCGCCGAGTACCCACCACGCCAGGAAGAGCGGCGTGAAGAGTTGCTGCCCTTTGCGCTGCACCAGATCTTTCCCAACCAGGATCAGACCAATGGTTGCCCAGAACAGTAACAGCGGCTCATAGATAATGAGCAAAACGAGATAGTAATAGGGCGGCTGTCCGCCGCGCTCAACATTATGTTGCGCCAGCCAGTAGAGCAGCGACCCGGTCGTGCCGGTGACAACGCCGAGGATATTTGTCAGAAAGGCGGTGAAGAGTAGCGCATAGATTGTAAAAAAGAGCCCCAGTGCTACCAACCAGCGCCGGTCAGCAGTCAGGCCGGCAAAAGTATCCAGCACCATTGTGCTATCGCCGCTACGCGCCCGCTGCCATGCCGTCTGACCATCCGCGCCCGTGCGCCACCAGATCAGCCAGAGCAGCAAGCCGGAACTACCCAGCAGCAGCGCAATCCCCGTCAAAATCGCGGGATGCCCAAAGAAGAGCCAGAGGTCGGCAACATAACTGCTGATATTTGCCGGGAGCCCCTGCCCACCATTGTTGTCGGGCTGGTTGCGGATACGCAGTGCATAGGCATTATCTGACGTTTCCAGCGGATACCAGCCAAACAGCGGGCCGGGAGTATACTCCATCCGCCCCGTCTCCGGGTCACGCGTCGCGGTGTGCGACCCATCGACCTGCGCCGTGCCGGGCAGAATAAACACCAGCAGCGCCAGCGCAACGGCTAACCCGCCCAGGATTGCCAGGCCGGGCCGGTACACCCGCCAGAGCAGCAGCACCACCAGCGGTGTCCCGATCAGCAACAGAAAGAGATAGCTGGTCTCCTGGTTGGTCAGCATCAGGCCAAACGCCGCCGCGCCCAGGTAGAGCCAGCCGGCCTGGCGGGTGCCGGCATAGCGCACAATCGCCACAAACACCAGCATCTCAAAGACAACCGAGTAGATATCATGGCGGATAAAGCGCCCGACATAGAGAAATGCGGGTGAGATAAGCAGGTAGACCGCAGCCATCAGCGCCGCCGGCCGCCCCAGTTCCCGCCGGAGGAGCAGCGGCAGCAGCGTAAGCACCGTCCCGAACAGCGCTGCCCCCAGACGCGCGGTAAAGTCACTATCGCCAAATAAAAAGTAGATCAGCGCGCCAAAATAGTAGAGAAAGGGACCATGCAGCAACGGATCGTGAATGTACCCCTGGCCGGTATAAATCCGCCATGAATAGAATGCATGCAGCGTTTCATCATGGTGGAGGGCGCGATCACCTAACCCCCACAGGTGTGCCAGCAGGGAAATGATACCGAGCAAAAGATACGCCCCGGACTCGACGGTGAGAAATGTTCCGCGTGGCGCGCGCTCGGCCAGGCGGACGGTTGGGCCGGTCTGCGATTCGGCGGTAGTAGTGGATGGTGGTGTTGGTACTTCAAGCGTTGACATCGCACCTCATGTGCGGTTGATGGACAGAACGGTAAGCCGGGTTACGGATGACCATAACATTTTTGCTCCGCCCTGTGCCATACACCCTACGACGTTATATCGCGCCAGAGGGCGCGATTGACCGCAGGCATTGTACACGATTCGTAAGGTAGGAGCAAGGAAAAGTGAGGGGTTTTTTGTTGCCGTTGCGATATCGGATCAGAACGTTTCTCGTAAGTGGAGCATGCGATAATGCGGTGTAAGTGGCAGATATTGCCATTGGAAGCCAGATGCTACCGGGGCATAAACGTAAAAGTACGGCTGCCGACCGGCAGCCGTAAACGGGAGAGGTACGGCATAAGAACATTGCAGCGTGGTGAAGTCTATCACGGTGAATGCCGCGCTGACCGTGACTGCCGTCAGCATACCACAGAAGCGGGCATCCTGCATCGGCGTTAAGTCGGATTAATCGCTCCGTCATTTGGTTGACGCACGAACATATCGACGTACGAACAATGTGAGGTAGGGACTACCGGGACGTAAGAGAGATGTACTATTGATACTACTGTTTGTCGTGTACTATTGTAAAAGTGTACTACGAAATATCCTTCCGGGCAGGGCCGTGCCTGTTATAGTTGCTCCGTTGTTCCCACAGGTACGGCTTTTGCCAATCTTCATCTGCATGCGCTCATTCACCACGTTACGCGGTGGGCGTTCAAACCTGCTAGAGGCGATATCCGCTGCGGCGGAAGAGACGGCGTACCTCGTGCAATTCACAGGAGTTACGCTGTCGGTTCCAAACCAGGCATCTGCCTGGACAAACGGCCCGATTCGCCTCCGGCAGGGCGGAAGAACCCATCCTTTTTCCACAAACATGTTGCACAACGTGCAACATGTTTGTGGAAAAAGATCAAGAGTACCATGCTGCCGCAGGCGAAATACACCGTTATTGGAAGCAAACGGCCTGTTTGCACGCGCACCGCGTAAGTCGTGTAATTCACACGAGTACGCGGTCACTGACCCGGCAGAGCATTTTGCCTCCGGCAGGGCGGAAGAAGCCAGATCTTATTCACAAAAAATTCACTGTGTGAATCTTTTTGTGAATAAGATCAAAAGTACCATGCTGCCGCAGGCGATTCTGCCGTTCACCGGGTGAAACGCCCGATTTGATGAACCACCGCGTAAGTTCTGTTATTCACAGGAGTTACGCGGTCGGTTCCAAACCCAGGCG
>CAKZQX010000449.1 GCA_937141995.1 uncultured Chloroflexaceae bacterium
GCGTCAATCTCCAGCGTGGGGGTCAACAGTTCGTCGTGCAGTTGCTCGGCGGCCAGCATCTGCAGGCGGGTATTGAGTTCCGGCAGCAGTTCATTGGCAATCGTAAAGCCGGCCGCCATCGAGTGCCCCCCAAAGCGCACAAACAGATCCTTGCAGGTTGTCAGCGCATCAATAATGTTAAAACCACGCACCGAGCGGGCCGAACCGCGCGAAACTTCTTCGCCCCGCTCAATCAGCAGCACGGGCCGCGCCCACTGCTCAACCAGCTTCCCCGCCACCAGCCCAACCACGCCGGACGGGTAGTCCTCCCCGTCGATAACCACAATCCGCTGCTGATGAATTCCGTTAGACTCGGCATAGGACTGCGCAGCGGCCTGCACCTGCTTCGTCAGCTCCTGTCGCCGGCGGTTGGCCTGGTTGAGTTCCTGCGCCAGACGCTGCGCGGTGGCAAAATCCTCGGCCAGCAGCAGATGGTAGGCCCGCACGGCATCGTCAAGCCGTCCCGCCGCATTGATGCGTGGCCCCAGCATAAAGCCGATTGCCAGTGAGTCAACCTTCTCGCGGTGCAGACCGGCAGCAGCGATCAGCGCCTTCAGGCCGGGGCGCTCCGTCGCGTGGATCGCTTCCAGCCCCTGCTTGACCAGCACCCGGTTCTCGCCGTCCAGCGGCCCCATATCCGTAACCGTACCCAGGGCGACCACATCCAGCAGATCGCGCCCGCGCAGTCCGTTCAGGCGCATGCCCTGCCGCACCAGCGCCTGCACCAGTTTGTAGGCAATGCCGACGCCGACCAGTTGTTTGTAGGGATAGGGGCAGCCGGGTTGTTTGGGGTTGACCACGGCCAGCGCCTGCGGCAGTGTCGCCGGGGGATGGTGATGATCGGTGACGATGACATCCAGCCCCAGCGCCCGCGCCCGTGCCACTTCAGTGACATTGCTGATTCCGCAGTCCACCGTGATCAGCAGCCGGACACCCTCGGCGGCCAGTTGTTCAACCGCCTCGTCGTTCAGGCCGTAGCCCTCGCGGACGCGGTGGGGGATGTAGGGCCGGATCGTGCCGCCCATTGCGGTAATCGCCTGCATCAGCAGCGTAACGGCGGTGACACCATCGGTATCAAAATCGCCATACACCGCCATCGGTTCGCCCTCGGCAATGGCGCGGACAATGCGATTGCTCGCCTCGGTCATGCCGCGCATGCTGAAGGGATCATGCAGGCCGCTGCGATAGTCGGCCTCGAGAAAATCGGTCACGGTGGCGGGATCGGCGAAGCCTCGGTGATGTAGCAGGGTTGCCATCACATGGCTGCCGCCCAGGTGCGCAGCTATTTCAGGCGGGGCCGCCTCGCGCAGCACCCACTGTTTATCACAAGCAGACTTTGGACGTGTTGTCATAACTCTGGATCTTTCAAATGATGTGTGCGATTGCCGGCTCACGACGCGAGTTACGCAATCCTCTAAGCGTGCGTGAGTTAGAGCCTGGCAAGTAAGGAAGAAACCATTCCTCTGTCACGAGAACGTTGCGTTCCAGGCAACATTTCTGTGACAAAGATACAAATGCATCATGCTGCCGTCGGCAAAAGGCGGCGTCGGTACGATCAAACGTCTGGTTTGATCGTTCACTACGTAACGCGTGTCCAATTATAGAAGATTTACCTCCCATGTCAACGTGCCTGCCCGGTTCAGCCGGCGCTCAGGTGCGCTTCAGGAGGCAGGCATGCGCCTGGTTTGACGCACGTCTGGCGCAACACTATAATGAACGCGTTGCGCAACGATTGGCGCATGTTTGGGATGGCACATACTATGATAATCCAGATAGACTACTGCACCGCGCTATGGGCTGCGGACTGCGGGGGAATTACCTGGCCGGAGGAAGAAACATGAGTACACGGAGTCAGCGTGGTCGTAAAGTTCAGGCAAAGAATTCGCAAAAAACCTTGCGCAATTTCTATATTGCGCTGGCCGTTGTTGCGGTTGTGGGCGTGGGGCTCCTGGCGTTCTACTTGGTTGGTAATGCCGGTTCAGGTACGGCTACGACCAGTCCAGACCAGGTCTCGCCAATTAATGCCCCCACCGGCATCACGCCCGAAGGATTTTACTACAAAGGCGATCCCGAAGCACCCGTGACCGTTATCGAGTATTCCGATTTTCAGTGTCCGGCCTGTGCCCGGTATCATACCGTGCTGGGGAGCGATGTTGATAGTCAGTATGTTGAGACGGGCCGGATTCAGTTCATCTTCCACGAATTCCCCGTGACGGATGGGTATGCTGTCACGGCTGCGCAAGCCGCCCGCGCCGCGGGGGAGCAGGGGCAATTCTGGCCGATGCACGATCTGCTCTTCGAGAATCAGGACGAGTGGCGTAGTAGTATGAATCCCGAGACGGTCTTTATTAACTATGCCGAGCAACTGGGGTTGGATCGTGACCAGTTTGCCGAAGCGCTGCAGAGTAATAAGTATCGGGAACAGGTGCAGGTAGCGGAGCAATCGGCAATGCAGGCGGGCATTCAGGCAACGCCAACGTTTGTGGTCAATGGTCGCCAGGTCTCAGCCAATGATGTGATTATGACCATCGAGTCTGAGTTAGATACCCTGGAACAATAACTACGTCACGCATAATCAATAGGACTTACGCGGTGGGCACACAAACTGGACATTTGACCGGGTGGAAGCCGGATTCGCCTGCGGCAGCATGGTGCTTTTTTGCCTTTTTCACAAAAATCTCTGCACACCGTGCAAAAATTTTTGTGAAAAAGAATGAAATCTTCTGCCCTGCCGGAGGCGAAATACGCTTTCGGATTCGTGACCGCGTAACTCGTGTAATCAACAGGCAGGAAGATATGGAACGCTCACTCTATCCACGCATGGCAGTTACGCTGTTGGCGCTGTTGGGCATACTCGACGCAGCTTATCTGACATTGACCCGCTTCTTTCCAAATGTTGGTTTGACCTGTCCGCTGGCGGGTGGCGGGTGTGAAACGGTGCAGATGAGTCCCTGGAGTACCTTCCCTCCCGGTGGCGGTGCGCCGATTGCCGTTCTCGGTATCATTGGCTATCTGGTTTTGTTTGGGCTAGGGCTGACCGCACTCCAGACGGAGCAGGTAGGCCGGGTGGCCCTGCCGGTGGCCCTGCTGGTGGCGGCCTCCGGTGGGATTGCGACAGCAGGCTATCTGGTGAGTATTCAGCTCTTTGTTATCAGGGCGGTCTGTTTCTGGTGTGCCGTCTCAGCGCTGCTGATGGTCGGCATCTGGATTGCCGCGTTTATCGACTGGCGGTCATGGCGTGGCGGTGCGACCGGCCATAACCACCAGGCGGGTACGGGCGTTGCCCAGCATGTGCGCTGATGATGGTATTCCCCCGGTGGCTGCATGCCGGTATCGGAGGGATTTTTCCATACGAACCGATTCGTATATAAACCCGTAACTCAGCATAAATGTGTTGATAGTATGTGGCTGGGCTAGGGAAAGGAGTAAGGCGTAACTGTGCGAAACCGAGATATTTACTCACTATTTTTGATCTTTATTCTGACTGGCCTGGCGCTCTGGGTGAACTTTGTGCCCAATAACAATTTTTTGGGACGCGATGTCAGCATCCGCCGGGGATTGGATCTCCAGGGGGGGATTCAGGTGCTCTTGCGCGCCGCCGAAGAGAATGTTTCAACCGAAGAAATGCGCACCGTCGCGGGCGTGATTGATGCGGACCCTGCACATTTGCTCAGGAAGCCTTAGATACCGCCCCACGCCGCGCCGCAAGCGGCGGCGCCCATCAAGGAGGGACCGCGAAATGTCCGACGAATACGAGCCGCCGAAGGTCTGGACCTGGGACCCGGGCAACGGGGGGGAGTTCGCCAGCA
>CAKZQX010000450.1 GCA_937141995.1 uncultured Chloroflexaceae bacterium
CCAAGTGTCTGATAAGCCTGCTGAAGATGAATAGGTATCGGGTAGTGAATGCCGGTCGGAATGCCCCGATCCGCCAGATAAGCCATCAGTCCATCACGATCCATTACACGAATGACATACAGATGCCAGACTGGTTCGGTATAGTCGGGAGTCGTGGGCGTCTGCATCTCGATGCAGTTTGCCAACAATTGTGTGTAGTGTGCCGCGTGGGTCCGGCGTGCCTCGTTCCAGATGTCAAGGTAGCGCAGTTTGACCCGTAAGATCGCCGCCTGCAGTGTATCCAGGCGGCGGTTGTATCCCGGTAGTTCGTGATAATATTTGCGACGTTGACCATAGTTCCGCAGCATCTGTAGCTTGTCGGCAATAGATGTGTCATTTGTAACTACCATGCCACCATCGCCATAGGCTCCCAGATTCTTGCCGGGGTAGAAACTGAAGGCTGCGGCATGCCCGAACGAACCGACTCGCTTACCGTTATATCGCGCGCCGTGTGCCTGGGACGCATCCTCAATCACGAGCAGATTATGCCGCCGGGCGATTGCCAGCAACGGGTCCATATTAACAGGTTGACCATAGAGATGGACCGGCATAATCGCCGTTGTGCGTGGTGTGATCGCCTGTTCGATAGCGCTGATATCCATATTGTAGGTTTGCGGATCGATATCAACCAGCACGGGTGTGGCACCGGCATGGGTAATGCCCAGCGCGGAGGCAATAAATGTATTGGCAACGGTAATAACCTCGTCACCTGGTCCAACCCCACAGGCACGTAGCGCCAGTTCCAGTGCTGATGTTCCCGAATCAACACCTACGGCATAGTCGGTTTCGCAATAAGCAGCAAATTCTTCCTCAAACAGCCTGACATCCTGTCCCAGAATGAAATCCGTTTTCTCCAGTACTCGGGTTATGGCATGGTTCAGTTCATCGGCGATAGTTGCATACTGAGCGGCCAGATCAACAAACGAAATGCGCATCACGGGTTGTGTGGTGACCATAAAAATCTACCTCAAATATTACATATTATGTCTCTGTAGAAGGTGTGATGACTGCCAACTGCGGATACTGTTTTGTGACTGGTTCTGCCGGATTCCCACAGTAACCAGTCACCATCCCCCCGGCAGGATAGCAACCGATATCCTGCTGGTATCGCGTGTCGTTCCGAGCGCTACGGCAGAGTGAGTTGTCGATCACATGCCTACTGCCTTATGGAGCAATCCGACTTCTACTGGTGCGCCATGCAACTCAACCGAGCGATCAATCGCTTCCATCACCTGCACCACTTCCCATCCTTCCTTCCCACCGCTTTTCGGCTGTTTGCCCTGTTCAATTGCCTCCAGGAAGTGGATACACTCATTCTTGAGGGGCTCACTCACAGCAATACGCGGGCTAATAATATCGCCGTCGCGCATCAGCAGTTGAAACTCACCATAGTTGCTTGAGTCGGTCTGGATCGGAGTTACCCCCTTCTCAAAAACTCGCACACGCTCCTGAATATTAATATCGTCAAAGACGATCCGCTGCTTACTGCCGACAACAACCAGTTCACGAACCTTATTGGGATCGGCCCAACTCACATGGATATGCCCAACGACACCATTGGGATAGCCCAGTGCGACGAACCCGACATCTTCGCGGCCATTCCCCAGGACTCGCGCACCGACGGCGCTTACCCAGTCCGGTTTCGTATCCAGCCAGTAGTTAAAGATCGATATATCGTGTGGGGCCAGATCCCACAGCGCGTTGACATCCTGCCGGATTGGTCCCAGGTTTGTGCGCCGTGCGTAGAGATAATACATCTGGCCGAGTTGATCTGATTGGGTGTATTCCTTGACCCTTTCAATAGCGGGATTGTAGATGAATGTATGTCCAACCATTATAAGAACGCCATGTAATTCTGCCAGATGCACCAGTTCCTCCGACTCGGCGGCGGTTCTCGTCAGCGGCTTCTCGATCAGTGTGGGCTTTTCGGCCAGGATACTGCGGCGGGCAATATCGAAGTGGGTTGTTGCCGTAGTGCAGACAACCACGGCATCGACATTCTTCATTTTTACGGCTTCTTCGGCATGCGTCGTCAGCACGACTCCAGGAAAGCGTTGTCCAACTTCATGCAGGCGCTCGGCGCGTTGGTCGCATGCAACCACAACCCGGGCATTGGGTAGTTCGCTGAAGACGCGTACATAATTGATGCCCCAATATCCACAACCAATGATAGCAACACCTATTTCTTTACTCATCGGGTCACACCTCTTTCTTGAACGCATCGGCTGGAAATGCAGGCCGCTGTCGCATAAACAGGGCGGTTCCCGGCATTTCTATCCGGCAATAACACTGCGCGTAAATTGGTACGGTAGTCCGGTCAGGGCTGTGAAGCTGTTTTCCGGCGATTACGATGCGCCGGCTCGATGCGGCTCGGGCCGCACACGTAACGCCTGTCTCCTCAGGCACCGCTGAAATCCCCAAACTTATCCGGCTCCTTTGCCCAGTAATACTACTGGAATGGTGAGCAGGAGAATTTTTAGATCGAGTCGCAGGGAGCGCTGGCGGGTATACTCAATATCCAGACCGATCATATCATCCAGCGAAACCTGTGATCGTCCCTTCACCTGCCATAGGCCGGTAATCCCGGGTAGAGCCGAAAAGCGCTCGTAGTACCAATCGCGGTATTCTGCTACTTCATACGTAGGAACGGGGCGTGGTCCGATCAGGCTCATCTCTCCTTTAATGACGTTCAATAGTTGTGGCAACTCGTCCAGACTTGTTTTGCGCAGGATGTGTCCCATGGGGGTTATCCGCGGATCGTTGGTCAGTTTGAACGAGGTCGTTGTCCCATGTGTTACCGCGATACTGCCGTGGGCAAATGCCTTGATATGGGCTTGATGCACTGTTTCATCGGCATTCTGAACCATTGAACGAAATTTGTACATCGTAAAATGTTCAATGGTCCAGATAGTCTGTTGCCCCTCGCGCCGCCGCTTTGCGCCCACACGCTCCTGGGTGAACAGGACCGGGCCGGGCGAGTCGAGTTTGATCAGGATGGCAATAATCAGCATAACGGGTGATAGGATGATAAACAGTGTGATCGCCAGAACGAGATCAAAACAGCGCTTGGCAATGAAACGTGCGGTGGTATCGCGTGACCCGGCATCGAGAGCCAGGAATGACTGATGTACGACTGTGCTGTTTTTCAATAACACCTTGTGTGCCTCCAATTTTGTCCAGGAGGTACGCGCATCTCCTCCTACCGGTGGGTTGTATCTCCGGCAGGCAGGTACCATGCTGTGACCGGCCGAACGCAACGGTCAGGTAGACCATCTGCTTTCGGAGCCAGCAGCGGTGCGTTTCTTCGCTTTTGCCCTACCGGAGGCAGAATCCAACCGTTTACGGAGTACGGCATACCTTTGCGCTTGAAAAGAGAAACCGCTAATTCGGGGACTCAAAAGACATCAGAGATTGAGGTTGACACAAGGTCAATCTCTGAAGACTCGCAGCTTCGGATGTGTGTTATTGGTGTGCATACTAAACGGCGGAGATCCCACATTTTCCACCGTTTGCATGGGCTTGTTCCAACAGTTGATTGAACACTACCCACATAGTGCCAACCATTCTATAACCGTGAAGCCATATGCACTATACAATCTGATTATCGTGCAAATTAACCTCCTTTCAGTATGTTCTGTTGATAGGCCCGGTCTATGAGTCGGCCTGTTGCCCTATGAAAACCTGCAGTAAATGTCTCAGATGCGCCAATGGTGCCACTTGCACTATCATATTCCCCTGTACATCATACTGTTTTCCGGACGAAAAAACACAGGATGCATTTTTGTACCCATAGGCTTTATCGATAGTAAACATTCACTGGGTCAAGTTCAGCCTGGGTTACAATCACACCGACAAGTTTTGCGTCCAGGTCTGTCAATTGCCGGCGTGCAGTTTGTACCGCCTCCTGTCGTGTTTGTGTCCGTTTTACAACCAGTGCGATACCGTCAACTTGCGTTGCCAGGATTGCAGCGTCGGTCACAGCCAGAAAAGCCGGAGCATCTATTAGAACGGCGTCGGTCTGTTGTGATAACTGCCCAAGCAGGTGCGCCATCGTGGGTAGTGCCAGCAACTCAGCCGGATCAGTCGGTAGGGGACCACTGGTCAGCACCTGCAAGCCGGGAATGTCAGTCGCTTGTAGCGCATCTGCCAGGGCTGCTGTTTGACACAGAATGTTACTGAGACCAACCTCATTTGATAGATTAAACCGTTTATGCAGCATTGGTCGTCGTAAGTCACTATCCACCACAATGATCTTGCGTCCGGACTTTGCCATCATATAGGCCAGATTGGTGACCACCGTAGATTTGCCCTCACCTGGTTCAGCGCTTGTCACCAGAAGGGTTTGCAGCGATGCCGCGCTCATTGTATAGAAAATGTTTGTACGTAAGCGGCGAATAGCTTCACCCTGGGGCGAATTGCCATTAAGAAAGGTCTTGCGCTGCTTTCGTTTAAGCGGCGGAATCTTCCCGATCGTCGCCAGACTGGTCGTCTGCTCAATCTGATCGATTGTATGGAGCGTCGAGTCAAGGTTCTCGAAGAGGAAAGCCAGTGATAGACCGCCCGCCATGCCCACAAACAAGCCCAGTCCGATCAAAAGCATTTTGTTTGGTTTAGTCGGTCTGATCGGCGGGGTGGCCGGTTCGATCAGCGAGATCGCAAAGGTGCGACCGACCCGTGTTTTGAGACTCTCCGCGATTAGTAACTCCGTCAGAGCATTGGCTGCTTTGGCTGCCAGAACCGGATCTTTGTTTTCAATACTGATCTGCATCAGTTCGGTATTGGCCGGGAACTCAATCTTGATCTGCTTGCTCAGATCCGCGGGTGAGCCGGTTATGGCAACCTGTTGTTGCAACTGTCGCAACATTGGGTCGCTCGTGGCAATGCTTGCATAGGTATTCATAAGTCGTTCGACATACTGCAATTTGCCGAACACATCGTCATTGCCCTCAAAATTTGTCAAAACACGCACCGTCGTTGTTGCAGCATACACTGGCGTTATTCGTTGTATCCCAAGCCAGACAATGATTACGGAAACAACCGTGGTCAAAACGATGATACCGCTGCGACGCCCCAGGATCTCAACATATGTTCTCAATTCCATATCGGTTTACCTCAAAAGGAGGAGTTGGCTAAAAAGAAATGTTTTTGTATAATGAATCTGCCTCAGTGCTGAATCTCCTCTGGAGTATCGCAGCTTCGGATGCAGATGGGACTGAGCTTTATGGCGAGGAGTGCCCACACACTCCTCGCCGTTTTTGATAAGTGACAGGCGTTACACGGTAGCCATGCAAACCGAACATTTGATCAGACCAAAGGCAACTGGCGGCGCATCCCAACCGCCGGCTGGATGACCGCGTATGTCCTGTAACTGACACGCGTTACGTGGTTGGTTCATCAAACCGGGCGTTCCACCCGGTGAACGGCCAACGTCGCCTGCTCCGTAATTTACCTGCCCGCAGGCGAAGCCGGCGTTTGGGGTCGGCACCATGCCGGAACAGTCCGCACCGCGTAACTCCTGTAACTGATATACATTACCCGCTAGGCTCACCCGTCAGACGTATAATTAGACGAAAAACAGGCATACTTGCCGCCAGTTACTTTTTAATCCACCGCCCACGCCCCCGCGTTCGCCGTTCACGCTTCTGTGGGACATTTTCACTGCTCGTTTCCAATAAGTTACGATCTACTTCCAGTTCATTCAGCCGACCCATGAACTCCAGTAGGATACGTACACGCCGGCTGGGGGTGATCGGCCCGACGAAGATTGCTTCCAGTCCACGCAGCGGCCCGCGTCTGAACTGTACGGTATCACCGGGCTGAAATCCGTGTTCCGGCAGGCCCCCTTGCTCATTGCAACATTCCACCTGTGTGTGAATTGCCTGCACCACCGCTGCCGGGATCTTCTGAGGTGTGGTGTCGAATGTCACTAACCGTGTCACACCCGGGGTTGCATTGATCCGGCTTGGTGGGACGGTGTGCAAGTCTATCTGTGCAAAGAGATACCGTGGAAACAGGGGGGCGTGTTGGATCTGTCCCTGGTAATAGCACATCACCTCGGGCACATAGACTGTCAGGCCGAACTGTTCTTGTAAGGCCAGGGCTGCATAGCGCTCCTTGTGCGGCCGGCAGTGGACGACATACCATGCGTTGTGTCGGACCAGGTTTGTTACAGATTGCATCTCCTTCGGGTGCCGAGCCAACATCGTAGGGTGTTCCTTCCTGGTTCAATTGATAATCCTGAAGGTGTGATATGGCATGTGATATGCCTTTCCGTTAATCGCCGCCTGTTGCTCGTCTCATCACTGTTCGTTATCCAGAATGTTCGTTATCCGGGATCTGCGTTCTAAAACCATAGCCGGGCTATCCGGGCATGCTCTGCCACTCCGGTAGCAAGTATGCCATCGGATATGCTCCGCCACTCTGACAATACATGTCAGATATGGGTGACAGTTATGACACCTGGTCTGGAGCAATGGCTACAACAAACCAGGATGATGGTATGAGCATAACGGTGTGTTGTCAGGTATGGACGGCGAGATACTATAACGTGACGGCTTATGCAGCGTTTCCACACTATATCTATTGAATTGGCTGGTGAGGCAAGTTGTATGGAGCTTCGCGTGGTGTCTTGAGCGTCCTTGGCTTGCAATGCTGCTGAGTGTCTCTTAGTACTACGGTCCCCTAAGAAATTAGTACTTTGAGGTTTTTGCAATGATTTACTCAAGATAAGTAAATTCTGATATAATGTATATAACCACACCACGAATCTACCCCGGATGCTTCTGCTTGCATTCTCGGCGTGTTCGTTGTGTTGGGTCCGCGGCGGAGAGTACCCCATATACTCTTCGTCGCCTTTTTTGTATAGCTATTTACTTCACGCGCAGCCTATACCTCAGGTACCATAACCTTGAGGCCTGGCTTATATAGTTGAATATATAGATGTGGTGGGTAGAGCTACAGTGGTCAGGTAGAGGTAGTTTCATGCAGAGAGTAGAAGAACCACACCACGAATCTAAATCCCCCGGATGCTTCTGCTTGCAATTTCTCCGACGTTCGATCTACTGGGCAGAAGGTGCCCCATACACCTTCAAGCTCCTTTATCTCACCAGTTGCGCTGCTTCACATCGCCCCATACGACGCGAAGCACTACATTCGTTACACGTATACCCGGGTGCCCCATACATCCCTGGTACACATCCTCCTGAAACACCTGGTATCAGGATGTTTTGACTGCGAAAGCTTACACTCCTTCAATGCTGTATGACTACCTACTGAAGTAGGGATACAAAGAAACCGCCTGCGATAGTCTATCGGAATGATAGGCTATGCAGCCGGTTTACGGCAATGCTCATTCATCATTGAAATTTCAACGTTGAAGATGTTGAATTAAATTTGTGTACAAATCAGTATAGCACTAATCTGCGTTGATATCAAGTGCTTAAATAACGTTATTGTAAGAGAAATGGGAGAGACACTGATATAGTTTCTTCATTTTATGTAACAGGACTTACGCAGTGGACGATCAAACTGAGTGTTTGACCAGATGCAAAGCAGATTCGCCTGCGACAACATGGCACTTTTTTATCTTGTTCACACATATGGTGCATAACGCGCACCATATGTGTGAACAAGAATGGGATTTTTCGCCCTGCCGGAGGCGAAATTCACTGTCGGGTCAGTGACCACGTAACTCCTGTTATGTAAGGCGAGTTTTCAGTATGTGTTCAGTTATTCCCACCATTTCTCAACCGATTATATAGGTCAGGATACGACTCGTATAATCGCGTCTTCGCCGTCGTATGACCGCTTCTCTGCGGCAGAAAGTTTGCGTCTGACGGCGCGACACTTAGGATTTTCAAAACAAAAACCGGGTGTACAGTAAGGAAAGTATACTGGATAGCCGGTCTGCGAAATGTTCTATATAATACCCCATTGGTTATGTCGAAGTGTTGGGAGTTTATGGGGTGTGTTGGTTATATAGTATAGCAACATGGGTAAGAAAGATCAAGTTACAAACCAGTTAGGCAATTTTGATAGGATGTAATAGTACACGGGTACTCGCCGCTATCTCTCCTGATAATTGATATACAACTGACACGCTGTTCTGTAAACAGATGACAAGTTATGAAGCGGCTAACATCATAAAGACCTTTTAGGATATTGCCAATAGTGTAAAAGGTTTTCAGGGGAGTCTATCTGGGATTATAGAGACTCACCAGAGCGAGATAATATAAAAAAACTGTTATGTAGTAATTCTGCTCAATCTGTTTGTAATATCACGTCGAGAATTCGGTGGTTACTGTCGAATATTTTTCCTTCTGCTGGCATGGTATGTTAAAAACCGGTTACCTGTGGAGTCAGGACGGTGAATTTAGACATGCTTCTCGCTTCGCGCTGAACCGCGATAGGAAGCATAGATCAACACGCTCACCACCACCGCTCCTAGGGCTCCCAATGCCAGCAGTTTTGCCAGCGGTGTCATAATGTCCAGCAGCGCAATGCTGCCGAATGCCGCGCTGATGGTGTAGTAGAACAACACAACCTGCCGCTGCGAGAATCCCAGGGCCAGCAGGCGGTGATGCAGATGATCCTGTCCCGCCGTTGCGGCTGATCGTCCATGCACAATGCGCCAGAAGATCAGCCAGGTCATGTCAATCAGCGGAACCCCCAGCACCAGCAGCGCAGTTGCCAGTTTGGCTCCGCCGATAATAGCACTCACGGCCAGCAGATAGCCCAGCGTCATTGCGCCGGTGTCACCCATGAAAATGCGTGCCGGGTGAAAATTAAAGGGCAAAAAGCCCGCGCAGGCCCCCGCGATTGCCAGTGGCAGCAGTGCAACGGTCACTTGCGGCGGATCAAGCTGGAGGGTGTGCAGCGCTAGAATCGCGGCGGCAATCAGTGTTATGCCCGCCGCCAGTCCATCTAGCCCATCCGACCAGTTGACCATATTCTGAATGCCTACGATCCAGATCAGCGTTGCGGCAATGGCGAGCCATGGACTGAGGTTATGCAGATGAACTTGATGAATAAAGGGGAAGTTAAATGCGGTCAGAATAATGCCGCGAGCCTCGGTTGCTGCGCCCAGGGCATCCGGGTAGAGCGTACGATCCCACAGATATGGACCTACCGCCAGCAGTGCCGCACCGAAATGAACCAGCAATCGTGCCCCCGCCGGTAGATCTCGTAGGTCGTCCAGAAAACTGATGCCGGCTACAATCGTTGCGCCGGTCAGCAGCAACCCCAGACGTAACTGCTCATACGGCGAACGTTGCAAGGATGGAAAAAGTTGCTCCATCCCCAGTGACAACAGCATTGCTGCGGTAAACCCGGCAAAGATGGCAATGCCACCAACCGTTGGCATCGGTACCCGGTGGATGCTGCGTGGTCCCGGATAGGCCAACCAGCCCATCCGCGTACAGAGCCGGGTCACCAGCGGAACGAGTAGTGCTGTCAGCCCGGCCGCAATGCCAAAGGTCAGGACAAGCAGGAGAAAAACCATGAGGAGATAGTGGGTGTGCGCTTGAGATTATGGGTCTGGACACAGGATGCGAACACTGTGCTAAACCCGGAATCACAAATCTACACGGCAATCATCCGGTTCCAAACTGTCGGTCCCCTGCATCACCCAGCCCTGGAACAATATACCCCAGTTCGTTGAGATGGTTGTCAATTGCTGCCAGGTGAATCGGTACATCAGAATGAACACTGCTCAGCACACGGACGCCCTCCGGGGCGGCAATCAAGCCCAGGAATTTGATACGATTGGCACCCCAACGTTTCAGAATATCAACCGAGGCCACGGCCGATCCGCCGGTTGCCAGCATCGGGTCCAGAATGATGGAGAGGTCGATATCCGGCTTGGAAGGCAATTTATTATAGTAGGTGACAGGTTCCAGCGTCTGATGGTCGCGGTACAGCCCCAGGTGCCAGACATGGGCCGTCGGCACAATTTCCAGAATCGCCTCGGACATACCCAACCCTGCCCGCAGAATCGGCATCAGGCCGACCCGCTCGGCAATTTCAAAGCTGGGACAGTCTCCCAGTGGCGTCTGAACAGTCAGCGGTGCCAGCGCCAGATCCTGGGTTGCCTCATAAAAGAGCAACTGCGCAATCTCGCGCACCAGTTCACGAAACTTCTTC
>CAKZQX010000451.1 GCA_937141995.1 uncultured Chloroflexaceae bacterium
ACACCGACCTGATCGAGTTGTACGAGGGTGAGTTTGCTTACTCGTTTGTCTTCGATGGGCAGTTCGGCTACCTCGACTATGCGCTGGTGAACCAGACGCTGCTGCCCCAGGTCACCGGTACCACCGAGTGGCATATCAATGCCGACGAGCCCGACATCCTGGACTATGACACTACCTTCAAGCAGGATGCCCAGGATGCGCTCTACGCGCCCAATCCCTACCGCTCCTCGGACCACGACCCGGTCATCGTGGGGCTGAACCTGGAAGCAGAAGTCGAGCCGGTCAAGCCGCTCACGCTTACCTCGATCTGCAATGCTGCGGATGGCAGCCACCAGTGGCGCGTGCGCAATCCGAATGACTTCGATGTTCCCTTTACCTGGCAGCGGGTCGGCACCAGCGAGACTGGTGAGGGGGTAGCGCTCGCCAGCAGCGATACCTTCTTCTTCACGCCCACTGCCGGCACCGTGAAGATCTTCTGGGACAATAATGGTACGCCTGCGGAGACGGTCAAGGCGGCCAATAATGAGCCGTGTACCCTGCCGACGGGCAATATCACCATCGTCAAGCAAGCCACCCCCGCTGCGCCCTGGCTCGACTGGACGTTTGACGGCGACCTGGGGGCGTTCACGCTGGACAATGACAGCCGCGACGACACTCACCTCGACCGCCAGACCTTTGAGGTAGCAGCGGGGAGCTACACCGTCAACGAGACGAACAAGCGGGGTAACTGGGATCTGGAGATTGTCTGCGAGAGCACCGGGGAATCGACCTTTGCCACTGATGGTACGGAAGTGACGATCATGCTGGCGGCAGGCGATGATGTAACCTGTACCTACAACAACCTGCGCCGTCCGCAGATCCGCATCACTAAATACGCAGACACAAACGGCAATGGCGAGCGTGATGCAGACGAAGCCGGGCTGGAGGGCCGGCAGGTTTTCCTCTACCTCGCTGACGGCAACGGCGGCTGGCAGCAGATCCAGCCGCGCGAGGTGCGCACGAACGGGCGGGGCATCGCCAACTACACCAGCCTGGAGCCCGGTGTTGATCACCTGGTCTGTGAGGAGGATCGCACTGGCTGGAGTACCACCGAACCGGCCAACCCGATTGAGCACGACGGCAAGATCTGTCAGGTAGTGGCAGACCTGGTCTATGGCGAGGTGCGCCGGGTCAGCTTTGGTAACCGGGAGGAGCCGGTGGCTCAGACGCTCTACCGGGCGCGGCAGGTAGGCGCGCGGGTCTGGATTGAACGCAATGTTGAGGAAGCTGGTCTGGGTGACTTCGATCCCGACGGCAATGGATGGGCGCTGGTTGGTCGCACCAATGGTGCTGCCGACAATGGCGAGTTGCGCGACTTCTTTGTTGAAGAGGGCGTGCCCTATGCGATTGTCTTTAACCGCAGCAACAACCAGGGCGATCGCTGCATCCTGCTGACCCCGCGTAGCCTGGATGTGGTGAAGAAGGGGCAGACGCGATTAATGACGACCGTTGAAGATCCGGTAGCCTGCCCGGTGGAGTAGCGTAGTTGCTGCAATAGAGAAGACCAGTGAGCGATTCAAAACCACCCGCTGGTCTTCTCTTGCGTCCCTGGTTGTTCGTCTCTCCAGTCGCCCGTCACTTCTCCCGCTCGTCAATATTTTTCCGTAGCAGATCTTTAAATTCGTCGCGTTTGTGGGGCGGAACTGATGCCTGCGGAATTGCCAGGATTGCGTCGCCCTCCAGCACCAGCACGTAGGTACTGACCATCTCGCGCCAGCCCTCAAAATGTTTCCACTCCAGGTTACTCTCGCCACGCGCACTGCTGATCACAACACCGTCATCGGTGACGTTATACTCGGTGGGCAAAAAGTAGGGCGCGTCTTTCATACGACTGGCCCGAATAGCGCTGATAACGCCGAGAAACAGGTAGAGCCCCAGCGGTATCCAGCCCATGAAGAGAAAAACGATTGGCCGGCCCTGGGTGTAAGTATACACGGTCAGGCCTGCCGCCAGCAGCGCATAGACATAAAACGTCGGGCGCTGAATATGGCGCAGGATCGATAATCGGATAAAGAGATCTTTTGAGAGGGTTGTTTTAATAACCATAATCACCTGAAGAGAAACCCCGCCATACTGATGCGGTGACGGGGTAGCAGCAGAACAGCCCTAGTGATCTTCGGTCGTTACCAGTTCCTCGTCGTTGGTGGTATCTGGCGGGTTATCCGTTGGTGGACGACTATTATCCCGGCGCTCCAGCGTAAACAGCAGGATCGCCACATCAGCCGGGTTAATGCCGGCCAGTCGTCCGGCCTGACCCAGCGTTGCCGGTCGGAAGCGTTCCAGCACATGGCGGGCCTCGTTGCGCAGGCCCTTCACCTCGGCATAATTCAGGTCAGGCGGGATGCGGCGGCGCTCCATTTTGCGGACACGTTCGACCTCGCGCTGCTGGCGCTCGATGTAGCTGCCATATTTGGCAGCCATTTCCACCTGCTCAATCACCGGCTCGGGTGCGTCGGGCAGTTCCAGCGCGGTCTGCAACTGCTGATAGCGCACATTGGGACGGCTCAACAGCACATCGGCAGTGACCGCATTGCGTAGCGGCTCGACGCCCACGGCCGCCAGGGCCGCGTTGGTCTCTCCGCTGGGATAAACCCGCCGACCTGCCAGTTGCGCGCTCAGAGCGGTGCTCTGCTCCTGCTTCTGTTCCACCAGCGCGGCACGTTCGGCATCAACCATGCCCAGGGTGTAGGCCAGCGGCGTGAGCCGCAGATCGGCGTTGTCAGTGCGCAGGAGCAGCCGGTACTCCGCGCGGCTGGTAAACATGCGGTAGGGCTCGTGGATCTCCTTTGTCACCAGATCGTCAATCAGCACGCCGATATACGCCTCATCCCGCCGCAGGATGACGGGCGCTTCCCCCCGCACATACCGGGCAGCATTGATCCCGGCCATAATGCCCTGTGCCCCGGCCTCCTCGTAGCCGGTAGTGCCATTGATCTGCCCGGCCAGGTAGAGCCCCGGTAGCCGGCGCGCGCTCAGGTCGGCAGCAACTTCGCCGGTTGCAACCGCGTCATACTCGATTGCATAGCCGATGCGCATCAACTGCACATCGCGCAACGCCGGGATGCTGCGCAGCATCGCCCACTGCACATCCTCCGGCAGCGAGGTATTGCAACCCTGGACATAGACTTCGTTGGTGGTCCAACCCTCCGGCTCCAGGAACAGGCTATGGCGCTCCTTGTCCGCAAAGCGTACGATCTTGTCTTCAATGCTGGGGCAGTAGCGCGGCCCCACGCCATCGATCACGCCGCTAAAGAGCGGTGCCCGGTCCAGGTTTGCCCGGATTAGCTCATGGAACCGGGGCGTGGTATGGATCAGGTAGCAGGGCAACTGTGGACGCCAGCCATCGCGCATCGGATGCGGATAGACCGGCGCAGGTGGTCGCGGAAAGGGATGCGGCGGTGGGGAGGCGGCAATGGGTGCCGGATACCCGGTCTGTGGCATCTCCTGTCCAGCGGTATGCTGTGTGTTCGGGTTGGCGTAGTAATGCCCAAAATAGAGCGGAATATGGCTGCCCAACTGGAGTTGCGTCTGGCTAAAATCAATCGAGCGGGCATTAATACGCGGCGGCGTGCCGGTCTTCAGCCGTACCAGCGGAAAGCCCAGCGAAGCCAGATCTTCGCCCAGCGCCACAGCGGGCGCTTCCCCCCCGCGTCCACCGCCCCAGATGGCCTGACCAGTGATCAGTCGGCCCCGCAGGAAGGTCCCGGTAGTCAAAACCAGCGCACGGGCATGGTAGGTCCAGCCGGTATGCGTAACCACCGCAAACGCTGTCGGCAGTTGCGTATGCGCATCAGATGTTGGTGGGAGCGCATCGCCACGCAGGGGCACGATCCGCTCGACCATCGCCTGCCGGATGTCGAGGTTGGGCGTTTCCTCCAGCGTCTCTTTCATTATCTGCGAATAGAGCCGCTTGTCGGCCTGGGCGCGCAGGGACTGCACAGCCGGGCCTTTACTCTCGTTGAGCAGGCGGATCTGAATCAGGCCGGCGTCGATAATCCGGCCCATCAACCCGCCCAGGGCGTCGATTTCGCGGACAATGTGCCCTTTGGCGGGACCGCCGATGCTGGGATTGCACGACATATGCGCAATCTTGTCCAGGTCAATGGTGATGAGGAGCGTACGGCAGCCCATCCGCGCGGCGGCATAGGCCGCCTCACAGCCGGCGTGGCCCGCGCCCACAACGATCAGGTCATAGGTTGTTGTAAACTCGTCAGTCATAGTTTATCGTAAGATTCAAGGGGCAGAGGCAAATGTTGGGTTTTGCACCATATCACCGCTGCATGTTGAACCAATTTTATCCTCTCCAGTGTACCACGCCCACATCCACCATTGTTGCCAGGCCCGGCGCGGCACGCATGACAGTTGGCACAGCGTTGACCACTATTGCAGCAGTCGCAATATCGCTCTGAATACCGCCCTCGATTCGCATATGGATCGGCGGGTTGCCGTCAATTTTTACCTCATCGCGGGGTTCGGTAGCCCCGACATACAACTGTAGATCGAGGCGGAGTACTTCGCGGCTGTAGATCCGCCCGGTGATAACCTGACGCACACCTGCCACAAATCCGGACTGGAGTTGCACCTGGGGTGTCACCACGGTCTGTTGAGCAATAATCGGCTCGATGTGATACTCGACATGTTCCAGTTGCCAGCCGAGCGAGCCGGCTAGCATGTAGAGTGACTCGTGCAGCCCGATGTGGCGCATACCGCCTTCCTTAACCCTGGCGGTAAAGTCATCCGGTGTCAGGCCCACACCGACATGCTGCGGTAGTAGATCGTGCCGCCGGCTCACATCTGCAATTCGGACAACCTGTACTGCGCGAACTATCGCACATGGAGCACTCAAGATCAACGGTAGCGTATCCATCGCATAGCCCGGGTTGATCCCCGTTCCCAGGACCGTGACGCCGTGCGCACGGGCCAGTCGATCCAGTTGCACCGCAGTCTGTGGTTGGGTGGCCCAGGGATAAGCCAGTTCGGGGCAGGTCGAGACGACCCTGATCCCGGCGCGAGCCAGGGATTCAAGTTCCGGCAGTACCTGGGCTAGTGTAGACTTTGTGGAATGCAGCGCAATATCCGGTTCGGTTGCCAGTGCTGCTTCCGCATCGTCGGTGACAATGATGTCTGCCGGGGGGCCGCCCAGCAGGTCGCCCAGGTCATGCCCGGTCTTGGCCGGGTCGCTATCCAGCGCGGCGACAATCTGGATACCGGCGCGTTGTGCGGCTAGACGGGCAATTCCCAGCCCGACAGGTCCAAGACCGTAGCAGAGTACGCTGGTGGTCATACGGGACTCCTTCATCTCGTAGACTATGCTACGGTATCTTACCACATTCTTGCCGGGCGCTGTTGGCCCGCAAGCCGAGCAATTCAAACATCATGGGGCAGTAGACGCATCATCGGTGTAAAGCGCACACCGTTCTCAGTAATTTCCGGCCCCTGCTGCCGAAAACCGAGGCGCTCATAGATGGCAACGGCATAGGGTGATGCATTGACCGTTATGCCGGTAAGATCGGGATGCTGCCGCCGGCAGAGATCCAGCGTCTGCTGGAGCAGGGCTTTGCTGATACCCTGCCCCTGAAACTGTTTCTCGACAAAGAGTAGCGAGATATGCCGGTACGCGCGTATCTCAATCATTCCTACGATGCGGGTCTGCACCTGGGCAATGCGCACAACATAGTCGGCCCGCGACCGCGCGGCCAGTGAGCGTGGTTTGGCATAACTCAGGAAGGATAACACGCCTCTGCGCACAAAAGCCGGGGCAACGAATTGGCTGAACACCCGTGTGACCAGGTCACTGACGGCGCGCTCCTCGCCAGGTTGCATAAAACGGTAGATGGGCGTTTCATTCATCGCGCAATCATTCGGCATCAGATAGTATCCAGGGTTGAATAAGCGTGCGCATCTGCGCTGTTTCACGCGCATCAGCATAGATAGAAAATGGCTGGTACCGGGCTGTCGGCGGTGACGCTTCCGTCGCATCCGCATCAAGAAGCGCTAACATGGTTGTCTGCGCACCGGTATTCGTCCCGATCTCCTTCGGTCTGTTGACATAATCCCCCATCCGCTCAGTTCCCTGAAAAAAGCGGCGCAGGGTTGTCGTGATCGCTTCGGGGCTATTGTCAATACCAATCCAGCGCCGCCCCATGCTTTCCGCGACGGCTAACGTTGTCCCAGATCCGGAAAAACAGTCCAGCACAATATCACCAGGATTTGAAGAAGCTTGAATGATACGTTCCAGCATCTCCGGATTCTTTTCCGTGGGATATCCGGTTATCAACACATTTTGATTACGATCATCACGAAAATCATACCAGATATCCTGAACAGGGACACCTGCACTGGCGTCCAGATAAATCTTGCGCCGGGGATTACCAGTAGGCGACCAGTAGATCTCGCCACGGGCATCCATCGCATCCAGCGTCTTCGGTGGATACTGCCAATGTTTGCCTGGTGGCGGTGCCATGCCGCGCCAGAGTTGACCGGTTTCGCCATTTCTGACACCGGGTGCATGCACCGGAACTTTTTTGTAACGTCGGCCAGTGCCTGCTTCGACGCAGGTATACTCTTTCCTGGCCCGCTCCACCGTCCAGGTTTCGACGGACCTGTTCCAGACATAGGTGTCAGACTTTGTGTAAAACAAAATATAATCAGATATGTTACCGTATCTTTTCTTTGTGTAGTTCTTGTGGCTACACTTCCGGCGCGTAATCCAGTTGCGAAAGTTCCGGGTGCCAAAAACCTCATCCATGACGACCTTAATATGAAATGCCATATTCTCATCGAGATGGATATAGATAGAGCCATCATCGGCTAACAGTTCCCGCAATAAAATGAGCCGCCGGCGAATAAACTCGATATAATTTGCGCCAATCAGCAGATCCTGGTAGGCATCCGTCTGTGAGCGGGACTGAAATACGCTGTTTGTGGCAAAAGGTGGATCAATGTAAATTAACTTTACCTTGCCCCGGATCGCCGGATCGTACTGGAGGGCTGCCAGGATCGCTAGGTTGTCGCCATAGTACAATCGGTTCAGTCCAGGATTATCTTCCGGCCAGAGCAGGGCGCATTCAGCCGGTGGTGTTGCCAGGACTGTCTGCTCAGTTGCTTTGCCCTCATACTGTAACGTAACCTGGGTCTTCTGCAGTTGAGTAGCAGCTTCTGCTTCTACGGATTGTTTCCACTTTGCTTTAGAGTTGCCAGTTGCCATACGTTAATCCTCTTTTGCTGTTAGCCAGTTCAGTGTGATTCGCTCTGGGACCATACGAAGTGTTGTGATCATGACTTTTCCATTCCAATTCTGTTCTAATCTGGCATAGTCATTCCACATAGAGCCAAGCAGCAGTCCCGGTCCATCGTTCAAGAAGATGACTTTCGTAGGTAATTGGTGTTGCCTGGCATATGACAGAATCTCCCGCGCACAATCGCGATAGCCTCCCGTACGATCATCTTCCTGGGCTCCTCCTCGATCAGAGTCGTAGCGGGCAAGTCCGACAGCCAGGACCGTGCTCTTGTCCTGATTATAGATAACAAAGTCAACCGGACGCGTGCTATTGGGATAATCGGCGAATACTTCGCCAAGCAAGATATCTCTACCGGCACGCTCTGGCCCGGCAATTGGTAAGTCGGGAAAGTGTGACCTGAAGAGATCGAAAAAACGTTCAGTTAAGTCATAGCCCTTCTTGCCTCTATCTTTGTATTCCCAGAGTAAAGCACACAGTGGTTCATCTGGGATAGGGCGACTGGAAAATGCCTTTTGTACTTCCTGGATGGGACGGAACTGATACTTGTAATTAGCGCAAATCTGTGTGGCCTGGGTCTTCTTCTTAAGCATCTCAACTGGTGTACCCGGGCTGACATAGCGCTTGAAGACGCGCGAAAGTTGTATCCGCATCCAACTCTCGTGAATATCAGCGATTTGTAAGAAAAGCCGTTCCGACGACTCGGAAGTTCGCATAAGTTGCCCAAAAAGTTCGAGGACGGGAGCATAGAGCAGGCAGGCATCCTTCAAAATGTCGGGATAGAATTCACCAGAAGCCGGCGTAATCCAGTTATGCGCATCCTGTTTATAGTCCGCGAAGGTTGTTCGCATTGCTGGAAGTTCCGACATCGTTGCCTCCACATAGTAGCACAAACATGTTGTACCTGCAAACGTGTATCGTGTCTCAGCAACATGATCTTTTGCGCAACTATTGTACCAGCTTTGCTCCCCCCAACCGGCAGCACCTGGGATGCGCTTTGCGCTCCCAGGTGCTGTGGTGTGCCGGCTTTATTTTGCAACGTAGAGCAGGCATCCGGCGATTAGTCGCCCGGTGCGGGAGCTGCCTGGGGTGCCTGGCGTACATCCAGCCGCTCTTCCTTTTCCTGTTCGCGGGCCTCGATAACCTCGATGTGGTAGAGTTCTTCCTTGAGCCCCTCGTACAGGCTGTAGCACATGATCGTCAGCACGACCGCGAAGGGCAATCCCGTGGTGATCGCGGCCGTCTGCAGAGCGGTCAGGCCGCCGCCGATCAGCAGCACCGCCGCACACAAACCTTCCATCACCGCCCAGAAGATCCGCTGCGGTACCGGCGAGTCCAGTTTGCCCCCGGACGTCAGGTGATCAACCACCAGGGAGCCGGAGTCGGACGAGGTAACAAAAAAGATCGTTACCAGCAGAATCCCGATCACCGAGGTAATGCTGGTCAGTGGGAAGTTCTCCAGCATCACAAACAGGGCTGTCGCCACATCGTCCTTGACCACAGTGGCAAGATCGGTGCCGGTTGATTGCAGCCAGAGTCCGGCTCCCCCGAAGGTTGCCATCCAGAGGAACGAGAGCAAGCTGGGAATAACCATCACGCTGATGATAAAGTCGCGCACAGTGCGACCCTTAGAGACGCGGGCAATAAACATCCCGACAAAGGGCGACCAGGAGATCCACCAACCCCAATAGAAGATGGTCCACGC
>CAKZQX010000452.1 GCA_937141995.1 uncultured Chloroflexaceae bacterium
GTGTAGCAGTAACGGTCAGTTCTGCCGTCGCCGTTATCTCACTGGTCGCCGTTGCCGTTATGGTCGGCGTACTGGTGCTATCTGGCTCCAGGGTGGCCGTCGGCGTCGCATCCGCTGTGAGCGGGCTGATCTGAAGGTAAGCCAATTTGTTATTTGCCGCATTCGCGCCATTCCGCACCGTCAGGCGACCGTCGCTGACCGTGACCTCGACCGTCCCTTCCAGCCAGCGTGCGACACTGGTCGGCCCCCCATCCACGGCGAGCATTCCTTCCACGGTGTAGTGGTAGTAGCTATCAATGTAGTCCGGATCGCCGGCCACCAGATGCACCTGGTAGCTGCCATTGGGCACGGCCATCTCCCAGAAGATGCTATCCCCACTCTGAGTATGATTGAGGGTATCATAGCGCTGGTCGGCAGCGTTGCTGCTGTTGCGGTCGCGGGTGGCGTCCGCCAGCACATTCCAGCCATAGCTATACCCATTGCCCCGGTCAGCGAAGGTTGCGCCGCTATCAGCCAGGTAGCCGGTGGGCACGGGGGCATTGGACGGCTGGAAGTTGACCTGAATGATATCCTCCGGCCCAGGCGTGCTGGTTGCAGGCGGGGTAGTTGGTGTGCTGGTGCCGGTCGCCGTCGGCTCCAGTGTAGCAGTAACGGTCAGTTCTGCCGTCGCCGTTATCTCACTGGTCGCCGTTGCTGTCGCGGTCGGTGTACTGGTCGCGGTCGGCTCCGGGGCGCTCCCGTCATAGCCGAGCCCCTGGCTCCCGTTCTGGTAATAGTCGGCCACTTCCGTCGCGCTCAGCGCCCGGCCATACAGCGCCAGTTCGTCCAGGCTCCCTCGGTAGCGATACTTGCCCCCCAGGTTCAACCAACCCACATTCAGTGCGGCACTGGCTGATCCAAAGTCCGTTCCATATGTGTGTGCTACGGTTGCCACTTCAACCCCATCCACATACAGGCGGTTCATCCCGGCGGCAGCGTCACGCACAACCACTACCTGATGCCAGTTCCCATCCGTAATGGCCGGTCCGCTCAGACTGACCCCACTCCCGCTCCGGTCATGCAACGAGAAGTGACTGGTGCCTCCCTTGAGACAGCCAATCCACCAGTGCAGGTTACTACTGCTGTCGTCCCGTCCCAGCATCACTTCATTCCCACTGTTGCAGGTCGTCCCGGCCGCAGCCCGCATCCAGAAGGCCAGCGAGAAGCTCTCGGTTGCGCCCCAGTTAAGGGTTGCATTAGCAGGCACATCAATGCCGCTCCCGCTCCCGCTGAACTGCTGCGCCCCGCCGACCTGGCCTGCCACGGCCTGGGGACAACTGCCACCGGGACAGACCGTCGCGTCGTGACCACCGATGCTATCCACATACGGCGGGCCGGCATCGACGGCTTCATCCAGCCGCCAGTAGCTACGCAGATCCTGCTGCCACGCCGATCCGGGCGCCGGCGTGGCCGTTGGTGTTGCCGTCGCAGTTAAATCACCAATCGGAGTTGCGGTTGCCGTCGGGATAGGGGTTGCCGTGGCACTGACCCCACTCCAATCAAAGCTGAAGGTCGCGCCATACTGTTTTTCGTAATACTCTACCCGCAGCGTATGCTCCCCCGCTGTCAGGGTGCGCTCGACGGTAAATTCCGTCGGCGGTTGCATGCGCCACTCGTCAATGATCAGTTCGTCATCCAGCCAGACGCGCACCCCGTCGTCCGCCACGGTGGTGAAGGTGTAGGTGCCGGCCGTGACCGAGATTGTCTGGGTCCAGCGGGCGGAGAAATAGTCCACCGGAAGACTGCTGTCGGGACTACCGGTCCCCCAGTCATACGCGATCTGGTCCTCACAGCGCGTCAGCGCAACCGGGTCGCTTAACGTCTGATTCGCGTAGTAGGTGGCAATGTATTGATCGGATGTGCAATCAATTGCTATGGGTGTGCCGGTCGGTGTGGGTATGGCAGTTGCGGTTGCCGTCGGGGTAGGGGTTGCCGTGGCACTGGCCCCACTCCATCCAAAGCTGAGGGTCGCGCCATACTGCTTCTCGTAATACTCCACCCGCAGCGTATGCTCCCCCGCTGCCAGGGCGCGGGTCGCGGTAAACTCCGTCGGCGGTTGCATGCGCCACTCGTCAATGATCAGTTCGTCATCCAGCCAGACGCGCACCCCGTCGTCCGCCACGGTGGTGAAGGTGTAGGTGCCGGCCGTGACCGAGATTGTCTGGGTCCAGCGGGCGGAGAAATAGTCCACCGGAAGACTGCTGTCGGGACTACCGGTCCCCCAGTCATACGCGATCTGGTCCTCACAGCGCGTCAGCGCAACCGGGTCGCTTAACGTCTCATTGGCGTAGTAGGTGGCAATGTACTGCCCAGGCGCACAGGTGATTGGCTCGGGTGTATTTGTGGGTTCGGTGGTGTTGGTAACTTCCGGTGTTGAGGTCAGCGTTGGGATGATCGGCGGATTATTTAATGTATTGCAAACGTACGAAGACCACATGGATGCCATGGCGTTGTAGCCGGTCTGATTGGGATGCTTGCTATCCGCCAGTTGACCAGGATTATTCTGGAAATAGCTATAGAAGTCAGGACCGATCCAGACCGGACTGACGAGGGTATTCTGCTGACTGACAATGTCTGAAATACGTTCATTGTAGAGTGCGGTGAGGCTGGCGGCCGAGTCTGTGCGCCAGGGTAACTGCGGAATCCAGATACCCAGGCCTGGATTAGGCGTTTGCAGTGCATCAACTACCTGACTAAGGTCCGCCTGCCAGAGCGCAGCATCCAGACCGACAGATGCATCATTTGTTCCTACCTGGAGCAAGACATACTGCGCACCAAGTTTATCAATATGATCGTTATAGGCGGTCTGCTTGTTGAGCACATTATTATTGCTCCCACGCGCTGTTCTGATGCCGCCAAACCCCTCGTTCAAGATAAACACAGGTGTAGTTGTGCATGTCGTGAGGTTATTATTGAGATTTACTTGATAGCTTCGTTGAAAAGAACCAATATAGGCATCGTAGTTATTGTACTGATAGATATTACGCAGATCAACACTGGAGTGTGGCGACTGAAGATAGCTATAAACCGGGTAGTTGGCATCACCAGAATTCACACGATCGCCACCATCACCGGCAGTAATCGAGTCACCAATACTGACTAAAATATTGCCATATCCAATCGGATCAATTGTGTCATCAGCACCGGCATTAACGCGATTATTCGATGAGTCGAGAATATAGGCCTCGATATAATGCTCCCCCATTGTAGCCATAACAAATGTGGCCGCATATGGCGCATCAGTATCGACAACAACCTGCTGGGTGCCGCCACTCTCATACAGAACAAATTCTACTCCCGCATCACCGGGAGCATTTTGCAGTGTCGCTTCAACATTGAGCGTCGAAGTTGACTGAATGTATGGAATTGCAAACAGATCCCGCGTCGATGAGCGACCGGCTCGATCGGGTATATTGGCATCGACAAGCAGCATACCATTTTCATCAAGAGTCTTTCCGGGAATTGTCAGGCTTAACGCAGGTGGTGATGATTCCGAAGAAAGCGTAAAGGTACGCGAACTTGCAATAGACGTCGCAGGCAAGGGATAGAGATACTGCATGTTCAGGGTTTGTGTCTCTGCATCCCAGTCAGCGAGGTAATCCTGACCCTCAACTAGAACATTATCGCCGCGCTTAAGCGAGACTTCCTCAGAAGACCAATCGCTGATCTCAAAACGTGGTTGTCGTAGCGCAACATCAGCCGGCACCGTAACCGTAGTGATCTGATCAGCCTGTCCCGAGGCGGTAATTGCCCCAGTCTGGGGATTGTAGCCGATATCCTGGTTTGTTGTCCGAGGTGCTATAGTGGCTGTAGGTTCAACTGTCACTGAAGGTTCAACCGTTGTGAGGGCACCGGAGTCTTCTCCGGTTACAGGTTCAACCGTCGCGGAGGGATTGCGCTCTTTCTCGGTTGCAGGTTCAACCACCGCAGGAGCACTGACCGGTGTATCTTCGGCTGTCCAGGCATCAAGAAACAACATGCCGGTTTGCGACACGCTATTATCATCGGACAAGACCGGCTCCTGTGTGGCAAGTGCCGCACCAGTGATTGCGGTTTCATCGCGGTGCAGGCTGGTGACAATCTCCTCGTCGCCGGCAGTATTGACCGCAATCTGACCACCCGACCAGATAGTATATTCCACTGTAAACTGATTTTCTGCTTGATCGGAAGACTGCCAGGCAATCCGGCTGCGAACGGGTGAGTCCTCCAGCACCACAGGTGTTCCTTGCAGTAATTCATTATCACTGGCGCGCCGATGCTCCAGGAGACGCGCACCCGGTGCAACCAGATTTTGCTGACGTTCAGGATCACGCTGCAGATCATACCAGGCGACAATTCCCGTTTCATCAATCTCAAATTCAAACCGATCAGCCGATTGAACCGTTAGCCTGGTAACATCTTCTACTTGTCGCTGTTCCAGACGCAAGCCGACAAATGTCTCAGGAAGTTCTTGTCGCTGGAGCGAAACATGGTAGCCCCACGATATAAAGATAAGAGCCAGAATCAAAAACAACGTAGGTACGATGAACACTACACTGCGCTGTCTGGAGCGGATCGAACGAAGAAACTTGTTGTGCAAGAATGGTGTAAGCATGTCCCAGAGCTTCATATGATGCCCCCATCTTAAAACATATCGTGGCGATTTACTGCCTCCTCACAGATAATTATATGAATCGATATGAATATAACCTAACTTCTCAGGAATCCAGGTTGACTATTTTTTTATTCATGTTTACGATTGTCTGAACCGAAAATCTTTACAATTTGTAGTACTATGTATTTTAATGGCACTCTTCTCTATGAGAAGAGTGCCATTCCATTGGTTACTATCACCCGATCCACTGGTGGATGTGCCATCAATACGATTACAAGTGAATAGATGGCATAGCGTTATAGGGATGATGCTTACGATGCCACCAGAACCAGACACTACCAGCAACACCTACAGTTGTTGCAGCAACCAGACTTGTCAACACAATCGGCAAAAAGTTCTCGTGACCCAGAATCTGGTAAACAACCTGCGTGTCGGAGGCAATGGTATTCGCGGGCGATGCCCGATCTTGAACTCCGTTCACAGTCAAGACATATTCAACATCCGGACGGTGTTGTGAAGTTGTTAAGGTGACCTGGCGACCATCGTCACTCAACGCGGTCGCGATTACATCAACCTCATTGTTAATCTGGTAGTTATCAATCATCGTCGCGCTGGCCGGATCTACCGGCTCACTGAAGTTAACCCGTACTTTGCTCCGATCTTCACGCGCGCTACTTGCTGAGGTAATGCGTGGGGCAGTCGTATCGGAAGCACCTGGGTCTGCCGGATCGGCAAACGTACCGACAGCAATAGCCCAGTCCGACGCATAGGGCGCCTCCCAGGTCTGGTCACCGGCACTGCGCAACCCCAGGTCAATCTCCGCATACGCCTTTTTCGTATCAATCGCTACGGCCGGCCGGCTTCCATCCATGCCCGAGAGATCCATCCGCACTGAGTCCGTATCTTCTTTATAGAACACATAGTGCATATTCGCGGCGTCCTTCAGAACATAGCCATCGCTTAACGTATTTGCGGGGGCCATATCCAGTAGGAAGCGCCCATCCCAGAACTGGCGGTGCGCGGCCAGTTGCTCCGGGTTGGGGTAGCGCTCGTTGCTATATCGTGGATGGTAGCCCCAATGCCCCCCCATTCCACCAGCCATGGCATACCACCAGAAGTGCCGCCGTGTCGTCTCCATATCATACTTTCCGTAGCGCTGGTGATAAAAGCGTTCCTCTTCCAGGTGGGGCCGATCCGGGTCGCTATTGAGCTTTGCCACAACATCGGCATAACTTTCCGGCCCATCATTGCCCAGGATGGCATTGTAGGACACAACATCCAGTTCACTGTTCTGGCGATTGCGCGCCCACAACAGATGCTGCCACCCGAACTGACCATGCAAGAACCCGGCCCAGGTGGCGAGCTCTTCTTCCGAAACCCACTCTTCCAGATCAAAGCCATACCCCATGGTCCATCCGGGCAGTGGACCCAGACGCGCGGCAATATAGCGCTGGAGCCGTTGATCGACCTCACCATTGATACCACCGGGCAGACCAATGGGCGTCCAGCGTCGACTGACGGCATTATCGCCCCACATCCAGAGTTGCACATGCCCCCCTTCACGGTGTGCAGCGGTAATCACCTGCTCAATAATTGCAAACGTGGTCAGATCCGGATCTACCTTGTCATGGTCATCAACAGAGAGTGTGCCCAGTTCCAACCATTGATGGGCCGGCGCAATAAAGAGCGTATTAGCCCCATGCTCACGTGCCATCGCCAGATATTCCCGGACCCACTTATCCGGGGGGTAGTTCTGAATATAGCTAATATCCACAAAGTCAGCCGGATAGCTTTCATTATCCTGATACACATTGTAGAGATAAGCCTCAAGTTCACCATTTTCGCCAATCTGCCGGGCAAACTTATTGCCGAAGGTGGTAATAAAGCCCTTAATTTCCGGATCGGGGTTCGGAGTTATAGTGATGGTGCCCTGATGCCCGTTCAGTTCCGGATCAGTACTGCTGGTAGTAACGGTCCAGGTGCCGGTACGGGTGGCGGTGAAACGAAAGCGCCACGTATTATTACCCGCATAGAACATCGGCGTTATATGGGGTTCATTGCTGGCGGCGTGGACAAAGGTAGCCGTGGCCACGAGATCGAAAGGATTACCACTATAAGTAGGATTTGTCAACGTCCACTCCAGATAGGGGGCCCAGAGCGTGCCGTTTTGATCCAGGTTCTGCGTGTTCGCCTGTACCGGACGCACACAAAGAATCGGCAAAAAGCAAAGCAGAACCATAATGCCGGACAGTATCAGCAACCTAACGTGTGATGTTGGCATATGTTTTTGGTAAGTCATACATCTGTTTCCTTGTACTAGTTTTATCCATTGACATGAGTTACGCCATTACCCTTCTAGTAGTAATATCGCCTCCGGAAGCATAGTAAGCTTTTGTTTTGCATAAATTCTATACTTTGTACAGAATTTAAAGACGGGGTTCTTCACCCTGTCGGAGGCAAAATTCCCTGTCGGCTCCGGCATCAGGTAACTTGTGTGATTTATAGCCTACCATACAGCACAAACCGCACCTGACACAGTACTATCGGTTAACCAGTTTGTGCTTTGCCCGCTGTTTATCTGGGTGGTGCCATACGCATAGTGATCGGAATGAAATACACAACTGTCTGATACGGGAGCCACACGCATCACTCATTCTGGAACACTACTGCATTACAGACAGCGCCTGCGGCACCAGTGGCCGATTGGCCTGGTCGGAATATGCATTAACGCTTCAGGAGGCCTACAATTGTCTGAAACTCATTGGTACGAATTTCCCGAAACAACAGCAGGGCGCCGGTATAGATCACCGCGGCAAGAGGAATAAACAGAACCAGCGAGATTGATGGCACTACGAGGAGCGGCAACCCAAAGCCGGCGGCCGCTACACTACTAATGAGCAAACGTATACCAATCTGTGGCCAACCAAGTAAGGGCACCAATGCATGTGCATATAGCAACACAAGTAATACCTCGGCACACAAAACGGCAATGGCTGCACCTTCCGGTCCATGCAAGAAAATGAGAACCGCCATCAATATGACACCCACGACCGCCGCAATCCATTGCCGGCGCATCATTTCGTTCTGGTGATCGCAGGCCATAAGGAAAATCTGCATAATGAATTTCAGGCAGAAAAGAAAGACCATCCACGCCAGCCAGCGCAGCACATCAATAGACTCGACGAACTCCGTACCAAAAATCAAAAGGATCAATTGTGGCGCAATAAGCCACAGACCAAAACTTGCCGGTATACCCAGGAGAACACTGGCATTTAACGACTTATGGTAGAGCGCTATACTCTCATCACGCGCCTGTACATACAGCTTCGAAGCGAGTGGAAAGAGTGACATTGCCCCGAAGAAAGGCAGAAATTGCAGCAGGAAAATAATCCGATATGCACCATTGTAGATTCCCGCGGCAGCGGCACCAGCCATAAATCCTAGCAAGACCACATCAGTGCGCGTTGATATCTGACGTAAAAACTCTGTTATTGCAAATGGCAGTGATCGCCGCAGTGTATCGTTGAGGTAAGACCAGGAAAAAGATAGTTGTAATGGACCATGGTATCGATGAACGAAGCCATACCCTACAAATACCTGAACTACTCCAACCAGCGGCAGCATTGCCAGTGCAATAATAAGGCTACCACCTGCCAGAATCACAACCACGGCAAGAAGTGCTGCTACAATCCGTAAGGAAGAAGTCAGCAGTGCTGCCGTATGCATCTCTTCACGCGCCATAAAGATAGCGGCAAATCCATCCATCAATTTGTAGGCAAACTGGTAAACACCGACCAGGATAATGATAATTTTGGCATCATTCGAGAGCGGTAAAAAGGCCACCAATAGCAGTAAAAGTAATGTAGCAATGAGTGATAAGAGCAGTCGTAACAGAAATATACCACCGTAATATGCACCAACTGCATCACTATGCCGACTGAGTTCTTTTATCGAAAGATATTCTAACCCAAAATCAGCCAATACCATAAAGAAGCCCGTCAATGCAATCGCAAATGAGTACTGACCCAGACCTTCCTGCCCAAATGCTCGGGATATAACCACAAACATGATAAATAGGAAGAAATCACCAAGGATCTTCCCGATAGTTAGAGAACTCATATTGCGAAAGATCCGAAAGAGGCCTTTCTGCCGAGTCATTCTGGTTGAAATTGCCATAGTAATAGTGTGTTCTGTTTTTGAATTATTTCATTAAAAATCATGCAAACAAAGAGCAGTCCTGCATAATGTAGTGATAGTGATGTATAGCTCTTTCCAGAATGCAGTTTTTCACTACAACCGGATAGCTTGAGTATCACTACACTTTGCAAGACTACCGACCAACGCGCTTTGAATGTTTTAC
>CAKZQX010000453.1 GCA_937141995.1 uncultured Chloroflexaceae bacterium
GGTCGGAGCGTGCTTCTTCAACTGCACAGATCCCTTGTTCGTTTTCTGTAAGTGATAGTCTGCCTCATTCGTAAACAGATAACCTTCCAGAAACAGATCTTCCCACAGTTGCTCCACTCGTTGAATCGTCTCTCCGGGCAGCAGGTTTTCGTGAACTTCCTGCTGTCCCCGAGTGAACGAGAGTTGATAATGCTGCTTATCTCGAATCAGCACCGGCCTGATCGAGTGCGACCGCGCGTATCTGGCCGACTGCTTTTTTGCCGAGAGTCTGCCCGAAGGGACATATGTCTATATTGAAGTCATCGATACCGGCAGCGGTATCACGGAAGAGGTTCGCACCAAAATGTTTGATCCTTTCTTCACCACGAAGTTTACCGGGCGGGGGCTGGGGTTGGCCGTTGTGCTGGGCATTGTGCGGGGCCATAAAGGAACGATTAAAGTTGTCAGTGCGCCGGGACAGGGTACCGTTTTTCGGACCCATTTCCCGGTGGCACACCAGTCGGTGACGATCACGTCAACCCTGCCGGAGGGGCTGCCGGTCTGGAGTGGGCAGGGCACCATCCTGTTAGCTGATGATGAAGAAACCGTCCGGATTGTGGCCCGGCGTATGCTGGAGATGGCGGGGTTTCAGGTGTTGATCGCGCAGGATGGCTGCGAAGCGGTTGATATGTTCACCCGCCATGCCGGCGAAATTCGTGCCGTGCTGCTGGATATGACCATGCCCTGTATGCATGCAGAAGAGGTACTGCCCGCGATCCGCGCGATTGATGCACGGGTGCCGGTGATCCTCTCCAGTGGGTATAATGAGCAGGATGCCGTTAACCGGTTTGTCGGCTCAGGGCTGGCGGCATTTATTCATAAACCCTACCGTTATGAAACACTGCTGCGAACGCTGCGCCAGGCTCTGGAGCCGCCAACGAGCGAGTAATTCGTCCTGATAAGATGATTTTTCCGGAGGAACGTACGTCTCGTCCGCCGTCCGTTCTGCTACGAGAATGCCTTTCGGGGGCGATATGCCGTATCACGCCGTGCCTGTTGCCGCTGCAAGCACCGCCTCCAGGCGTGGTACGATTACCTGCCAGTCGTAGTGCGCCTGCACAAAGGTGCGTCCCGCCACCCCCAGGCGCTGCCCCAGGGCCGGGTCGTCCAGCAAATGCAGGATCGCCTGGGCAAAGGCGGCGGGCGTATCCGCCAGCAGCAGTTGTTTCCCGGCGTGCAGAGCTTCCACACCTTCTGCGCCCATGCTGGTGCTGACGATGGGAGCCTGCATTGCCAGTGCTTCCAGCAACTTTAGCCGCACCCCACCCCCGATGCGCATCGGCACCAGGTAGACCGCCGCCGCCGCGATAAAGGGCCGCACATCGGTGACCTCGCCGACGACCTCGACGGCTACTCCGTCGTGCAGTGCCTGCACTGCCGGCGCGGGTTTGCGTCCAACCACCACAAAGCGGGCTTCCGGTTGCTGTGCGCGCACCAGCGGCAGTCCATGTCGGGCAAACCATGTGACGGCGTCGATATTTGGGCGAAAATCGAGGCTCCCGGTGAAGACCAGGGTTGGCGGTTGCGAGCGGGCGGGTGATGCCGGTGGCTGGAAGTAGTGCGTGTCTACGCCATTGGGGATGATGGGCGGATGCGCGGCGGGATCGAGCCGCTGCAGAGCCCGCTGATCCTCTGCCGAGACGACCAGAACCTGGTCGTAGGTGCGCAGCAGCCGGCGTTCGTAGGCGGCCAGTTTGCGCCACTGCACCAGCGAGTAGATCCCCCGCATGAGTGCGCGTGGACTGTTGATCGGAAGGGAAAGATCGGTCTGCGCGGCCCGGCGCTGCAAGACATACTCGGCATTAAACTCATCCAGGATCAGGCGTGGCTTTGCGCCGGCCGGAGGCCGGGCATCAATTGTCAGGCCATAGGGTGCCATTTCAATACTCGCGGCCAGGACAATATCGAATGGCTGATCTGCAAGCAGTCGACGCAGCGCGCTGGTGTAGGCGGGTGCGGTATTGCGCAGCGCCATATCCGGCAGCGGTGATGTCAGGGTCGTCCAGGCGCGTCGGTGCAGGCTGCGCGTCGGTGGTCCTTGCACAGTGATAACCCGGCAACATGCATGCAGTGGTTCCAACGCGGCAACGGCAGCGTCATCGGGCGCGAAGGTCAGGCAGGTAACGCTATGCTGCGCTGCCAGCCCGCTGAGTAGATTGTAGACGCGTAGCGCGCCACCGCTGCGGGGCGGGTAAGGCGGGTAAGGTGCGAGAAACAGGATTTGCATGGGTTTCGTAGTCCGAAGTCTGTCGTCTGAAGTCCGTAATCCGTAGTCTGTAATCCGTAGTCTGTAATCCGTAGTCTGTAATCTGTAGTTCGTAGTGCCGCCTTCAGGCGGTTGTGCCGGACTGGAACCGCCTGATGAACGGTGAAGTTTTAATCCGAATACATAGCCCAGGAGTCCCGGCTTCAGCCGGTTTGCGGCTGTCAACCGGCTGAAGCCGGGACTCCAAACGTTGGGGCCGTGCGGGAGTAGCCAGCCGTAGGGTGCATTCGATGCACCGTTCAGCTAAAGATGAACGGTGAAGTTTTAATCCGAATACATAGCCCAGGAGTCCCGGCTTCAGCC
>CAKZQX010000454.1 GCA_937141995.1 uncultured Chloroflexaceae bacterium
GGCCGGACGGAGTACCCCCCCCGGTCAGTGGACAAGTGACACAGTGGGGCAATCGGAACCAGCGGCGAAAGGTGACCCGGCACCACGACCGGAAGCCGAAGGTCGAACGACCCGCAACCCGCAACCCGCAACCAGTGAGCAACACTCACCGACCGGCAAGAGCGAACCTGACCCGGCAGTCGGTTCCGGCTCGCTGGAGCGGCTGCGAGAGGCGAAGGAGCGCGCGCGGCGGCGTTCGCGGGGAGAGCAGTAGCGGCATTCCTTATTAACACGCGTTACGCGGTCACTGACCCGGAAGATAGTTCCGCCTCCGGCAGGGTGGAAGAAACCTGATCTTGTTCACAAAACAATGCACAACGTGCATTGTTTTGTGAACAAGCATAAAAAGCACCATGCTGCCGCAGGCGAATCCGGCTTCCATCTGATAAAACGCCCGGTTTGCATGCTCCTGCCGGAGGCAAAAGTTCCTTTTGGGTGAGCAACCGTGTAACTTGTGTTATTAAGCGGATCAAGCCGGATCAGGCGGTACATGCCGGCGCTGCTGCCAGAGCGCCGGCGTCAGCAACAACCCCGGTAGCACAAACATCAGCGCCAGCGCAACCGCCAGTGACCGGGGCGTCCAGCCCGCATCATTGGCTACCCCTGTCAGATAGGCCGACAGTGCGGTTGTCAGAGTCAGCGCGGCATACTCGATGGCAAAGACACGCCCACGCAGATGATCCGGCACCGCCATCTGGAGCAGCACCGTGCTGTAAACCCACTGCACACTGCCGCCCATATGCGCCACCAGGACAGCCAGCAGCGCCAGGAGCAACGTCTGCGACCCGCTGATCCAGAGGTAGCCCAGCGCCGAAATAAAAAAGGCCGGGCCAATCGCGCGCTGCAGGAAGCGCACCGAACCGCCGCCGAGATAACTTGCCAGCAGCGGCCCTATACCGGCACCAATTCCCCGCGCCGCGTAGAACAGCCCGATACTGATTGCGCCATCCCGCCCCACTGGAAAAATCTCGCGTCCATAGAGCGTCAGCAGCAAAAGTACGCCACCGCTCAGACTCCAGAGCGCCTTGCTGAAGGTATAGCAGAGAAGATCGGTGCGCTGCCCAATAAACCGCAGTCCCGCGCTCAACTCGGGCAGCATGCGGTCGCCGGGGGTAGGATGGCGGATGGGGGTGGGCATTCCAGATGACGGATCAGTAACCGTGTCGGCACCGTCTCTGCCTGAGGAGCGCTGTTCTTTAAACGGCACCCGCCAGACCAGGAACGCCGAGAGCACAAACGTAGACGCATCCAGCAGAAAGGCCGCGCGCACCCCCAGCGTACCAACGACAATGCCGCCAAGCGCCGCGCCGAGCGCCAGCATCGCCGACCAGGTCGCCCCGCTGAGGCCATTGGCCGCAACCAGTTCTACCCGGTCGACAATATTTGGGATAATTGCCGAACGCGCCGGTTCAAAAAAAGAGGTCAGGGCAAACTTGAGGGTGGTGACAACATAGATGAGCCAGATATCATCAATGCTCTGCACGCGCAAGAGCAAAAGCACCAGGAGCGCCCGCAAGATATCGCTCACAATCATGACCAACTTGCGCGGCAGGCGATCAATCACCACCCCGGCGAACGGCCCGACCAGCGCCGCCGGGAGAAACTGCGCGACCAGCAGCGCGCCCACCGCCTGCCCCGACCCGGTCAGCGCCAGCAGCAGGGTGTAGAGCGCAATACTGTCAAACCAGTCTCCAAGCTGGCTAACAACCTGCGCATACCAGAGGCGGCGAAAGCGCAGGTTCCGGCGGAGCAGCGCAATATAGCCGACGGGTGCCGATGCCATGCCCGGCTTACATCCGCGACTTGATGGCGCGTTCAATATCGCGCTGGGCTTCGCGCTTCGCTATATCTTCGCGCTTATCGTACACTTTCTTCCCGCGCGCAACACCCAGCTCAACCTTGGCCCGCCGCCCCTTGAAGTAAACCCGCAGCGGCACCAGGGTCAATCCCTTCTGACGAATCAGACCTACCAGGCGGCGGATTTCGCGGCGATGCAGCAACAGCTTGCGGGGTCGTAGCGGATTATGGTTGTAGTAGACACCGGCCTGCTCGTAGGGCGAGATATGCATTTCGTAGAGAAAGATCTCTTCATGAACAACCCGCGCATAACTCCCGCGCAGATTGAGTCGCCCGGCGCGAACCGACTTTATCTCGCTGCCGGTTAATGCGATACCGGCCTCGTAGGTTTCCTCAATATGATAATCGTGACGAGCGCGCCGATTCTCGGCGACAACTCCCGGATGCTTTTTTACTGCCACAGTACAACCTCATCCACACAACAAGTTCCATCAAGCCCACAAGTTACGCGGTCGTTGACCCGGAAGGTTATGTTAGCCTCCGGCAGGGTGGAAGAAACCTGGTTCTTTTCACAAAACAATTCATGTTGTGAATTGTTTTGTGAAAAGAACGTACCATGCTACCGCAGGCGAATCGGGCTTTCATCCGGTTAAACGTCCAGTTCGTATGTCAACTGCGTAACGCGTGTAAAGTAGCGAACCAGCACGCAGAAGAAATCTTCTGTGTGCTGGTTCGCCAGAAATAGCTGAACCATATTATACCATGCCGCTCTGCCGGCGCTGGTGCATGGCCGGATCACCCCTCGAAAGCAGGATTGCGGGAGATCGAGTGCATACGCTTTGGGTCAGCCACCGAACTCCCCAGCAAAGCCGTCAGCACTACGAACGTTGCAACAATAATTGCCAGCGGTAGCAGACTCACGCCAGGAGACAGGCCCAGCACAATGCCCAGATTCTCAGCAATGTAGCCCGCCTGCCAGCAG
>CAKZQX010000455.1 GCA_937141995.1 uncultured Chloroflexaceae bacterium
GCGCTTTCTGCATACCGTCTGGGGCGTGGGCTACAAGTTTGATCCCCTGGACAGGGAGCAGTAGACTGCACTGCAACCGGGTTTCGGACTACAGACTCCGGCATACGGCATACAGACTACGGTATACACAACATGCGTCTTTCTCTCTTTCTTGTGAGCAGTTTCATTGTTGCCTTCGCCCTGGCACTCTTACTGGCCGTGGGCTGGATGGGCGCGCCCGCCGCCGATGTGCGTGATCTCATGCTCTACCTGGGGCTCTCGACGATGCTCTCGCTGGTGCTGGTGCTGCCAACACTGCGCTGGCTGCGGGCCGGAGGTGGCCGACTGCTGCACAAACTGACCCTGACCTACATGCTGGGCATGGTCATCGCCGCATTCACGATTATCCTGACCGCCCGGCTGATGTTCATCTCCCCGCATGATCGGCAACTGTTACTGCTGCTGCTGGCATTTACGGCGGTTGTGGCGCTGGCGCTGGGGATTGTGCTGGCAAATCTCCTCAGTGCCAACATTACCCGCCTGCGTGACGGCGCGCACAAACTTGCCGCTGGACAACTGGACACCCGTGTCGAGTTGGGTGGCGGCGATGAACTGGCCGACCTGGCCCGCGATTTTAACCAACTTGCCGCGCAACTCGCCGCCGCCGCCCAGGAGCGCTCCCAGTTGGAGGAAGCACGCCGCGAGTTATTTGCCGCCATCTCCCACGATCTGCGCACGCCGCTGGCATCGCTCCGCGCCATGACCGAAGCCCTCGACGATGGTCTGGTCAGTGATCCGGCGGTAACGCAGCGCTACCTGGCAACCATGCGCAGCCAGATCAGTATGTTAAGCAGCCTGATCGACGATCTCTTTGAACTGGCCCGCCTGGAAGCCGGAGCGGTTCACCTGGAACGCGAACGTACCGCGCTGCAAGATCTGGTCAGCGATACGCTGGAGGGCATGCGCGCCGAGGCCCATCAGCGCGGCGTGGATCTATCGGGCGCAGTGGCGGCAGAGGTTGGCCCGGTCCTCGTCGCGCCGCAGAAGATTGAGCGGGTGCTTACCAACCTGGTGTTGAACGCCCTGACACACACGCCGGCAGGTGGCCGGGTGACGATTACGGTGCGGCATGTCCTGCCGGACGAGCAGCCCACGCCGGAAAGCGGGGAAGCCAATCTGCTGGTTGAGGTCGCGGATACGGGGGAAGGCATCGATCCTGCCGACCTGCCGCATATCTTCGAGCGCTTCTACCGGGGCGAGAAGTCCCGTTCGCGCCGGACGGGGGGCACCGGGTTGGGGCTTGCCATTGCGCGCGGCATCGTCGCGGCGCACGGCGGGCAGATCCGGATCACCAGCCGGCCGGGTAGCGGTACGCGCGTCTGGTTTACGTTGCCGGGGGAGTATAACTTGTTGGAACGTTAGCACGTTCTGGTGGTCAGTTCCGATATGGTTTGCCAGTGGTGGTTAGCTCTCGATGGGAGTGTCACCCGCTCCCGCATACACCTGCCGGAGATCGTCGGGAGTGCCGGCGGCCTTGATCCGGTCACGTATGGCCTGGAGCAGAGCAACCTCGGTGATGGGCTGAATCTCCGGCAGCAGTGCCAGCCCGTCATTGGCATCTTTTAACTCCAACCCCGGTTCGAGCCCCGCCGGTAGACCCTTCTTTATCCCAATCCGTTCAACACTGGTGACGTATGGCATCCGTTTTTCTTCCTCCCCAAACGTTGGAACGTTGAAACGTTCCAACGTTCCAACGTTTCAACGCATAGAAACTCCGCCAGATAGGTTTCCAGCGCATCTTTCCACGGGCTGTCGTAATCGTCGGTGGTGGTTATGGCTGGTGCGTCTCTTGCCCGCGCACCGGAACGAACGCCCCGCCCCGGCTCAGGATGACCGCGCCCAGGCCCGCGCTGGCAAGCGTGTAGAAGAGAATGGCGCTCCCGGCAGGCGTGAGGATGCCCAGCAGCGTCAGTGGGAGCAGCAGCAGCAGTGTGCCCACAATCGTCGCCTGCCCCGACTGCCCATAGCGCGAGATGCGCAGGAGACGCCGGCCGGCAACCTGGGCCAGCGTTGCCAGACCGTAGATGTAAGGCAGTTGTAGCAGGAGCAGCAGCGCCAGAATCAGCGGCAAACCAACCAGGGTCATTGCCAGCAGCGCTGAGAGTGGCAGCAGTAGGGCCGCTACCAGCAGCGTGGTCAGCAAGCCCAGCAGCAGTGAGCGCCATGGCATCGACAGCAGCGTTCGCCCGGCTCCCTCGGTGCGGCGCGGCCAGCGCCAGGCGCTGATACCGGCCAGCAGCAGTACAAATAGTGCCATGACAACACTAAGAACTGCTCTGGGTAACGGGCCGGGCATACTTGATTGCGGACTTCCAAAGAGCGTGACCAGGCCGGCGACTGCTCCCGTTCCGGCGGTGGCTTCACTGCCGATAACCCGACCGGCGACCCGGGCAGTGTCAGGTTGCGCTAGCTGACCGCTCAGCGCCAGCACATGCCCGTCAACCCGGGCCGTGTCACCCAGTTTGATGGCACCGCCATAGCTCACAACATCCCCATGCACATGCCCGTTAATCGTTATCTGTCCACTCCAACTGGTCACATCCCCCAGCACCTCACCTTCAACCAGAATATCCCGCCCGGTTGTGGCAAGATTACCCTGTACCTGTTGATCCGGAGGGACATGCAGCATATCGCCGGCTTCCTGGGCATGCGCCGCTCCAGGCAGCAACAGACTGAGAAGGATCAGGGCAATGAACATTGCCGGCAATCCTCCCCAAAATCGGGTGGTGCGGGGGTATGGGAGCGGTCTACGTCGTATGTTCATTGTGCCCAACCTTACCTGATAATTGCATAACATCATCAGCAAAACCTTTCGGTTGTAACCGAAAGTTAAAAAGTTCTTTTTTGGAATTTCCAGAGCTACTTCCTAACGAACAAGCCGCGCCCGGTCTGGCTTACGCTTCCACTGGTTGTGCCAGCGATGTCTGCTGTACCAGTTGCCACCAGAGCCAGACCGCGCTCGCAACCAGCAGCACTCCAGGTAGTAGCAGCGTTACGCCCGGTGCAAACAGGACATGCACCAGGGGTTTGGCCGCCAGCACCAGCACCAGCACCAGTTGTCCCACCGCGCTGGTGACGCCACCAAGCAACTCGGCCGGGCCGCTGCTGTTAACCAGTACGCCCCAACTGCCCAGTATCAGCAATACCAGGAGGACGCTGAGCAGCATTCCTACCAGCACCCTGACGTGCCGCCGCCGTTGTCGCTCTGCCAGGGCTGCGGCCGCGGGTGGCTTATCCGGCAGGCGGGCCAGCACCCGCGCGGTCAGATCCGGTGGTGGGGCCACGGAGGTTGGCTGCCCATAGCGGGCCAGCAGACGGCGAATGGCTTCATCGGCCGTCTGCTCCTCGATAGCTGTCAACTCGTCATCGTTTCGGCGTTCCATAGCGTCTCTCCATCGCTTCCCAGCGCCTCGGCCAGCATTTTGCGCCCGCGATGCAGGCGCGTCTTGACCGTGCTCTCGGTCAACCCGGTAATCTCAACAATCTCGTTGTATGCCAGATCATGCCAGTAGCGCAGGATCATCACCAGCCGATACTGTTCCGGCAACTGCTGTAATGCATGCTGCACAATCTCCCGGCGCTCGCGTTGGAGCGCCCGGTGCTCCGGCCCTGCCTGCGAACTGGGCAGCCAGAAGGCGACATCATCCAGCGTCACCCAGGTATGCCGGCGGCGACGTAGCCGATCAATACAGTGATTGGAACTGATGGTCAGCAGCCAGTTGACAAAGCGCCGGGAGGCGTCAAAGGTATCCAGGCGCGTATACGCCTTCAGAAAAATCTCCTGCACCGCGTCTTCGGCCTCCTGCGCATCGTGCAGCATCCGGTAAGCCTGATTGTAGACAACCCCGGTATAGCGTTCTACCAGTCGGGTAAATGCCGACTGATCACCCGCAAGGGCCTGGGTTACCCACCGAGCTTCATCGGCCTGCTGATCCATAGATTGCTGCTCCACCTAATAATGATGTACGTAGGTCACTGTCCCAACGTTTCACTGCTCCACTGATTACGTGCATTTCAGGTTGCATCCGTCTCTGCTGCTTTGGAATGCTTCATTTCCTATCTTCCCTACAGGATCGGCAATATTATACGTCACTTGCACAACTAAGCAGCTTCGTGTACCATCCCTATTAACTCGTACCCACCATTTACCGGGGGGTGGTGGCAAAGCCAGTGAGTGGGCGGCCCCCCGGACGCCCTGGGAGATAGCAGTGGCAGGCAGCTACAATCGAGACCAGATTCGTGCCGCGCTGGCCGAAACTGATCCCAACTACAGCAACTATTTAGATCTGGAGAGCGGTAACGTCGTCAAGATTCATGATACTGACCCAAGCCCGGAAACTGAGCAGCTACGCAATCAGATTATGGAGGGTTATGGCGACCGCTATCGCTACATTCCGGGCGGGAATCCCAGCCCCGGCGATGATGATGTCCAGTCCTGGCTCGAAGCGGAAGGGCTCTAGCACCTCCATACCGGGCACGGGGTAGGCTTATCCAGACAAATGGCTTCGGATAGCAGGGGAGTCTTTTCCCTGTTGTCTTCCTGACCATTGTGTCTACTTTGTGTAAGGCTGGCCACTCGCTGCCGGTGGAGTAGCGCGACCAATCAGACCGGCCAGGACGACCATCGTCGTCACATAGGGCAGAATCTGTAAGAACTGCACCGGCAGCGGGCTTCCGCCAACTTGAACCCCCAATATTTGGAAGCGCGTACTGAGCGCTTCGGCAAATCCGAAGAGCATTGCGCCGCCAAAGGCGCCAAACGGTGTCCATTTGCCAAAGATCATGGCCGCCAGGGCAATAAACCCTTTCCCCGCCGTCATGCCATCATCGAATGTTCCTACGGTCTCCAGCGAAAACCAGGCTCCGGCCAACCCTGCAATCATGCCGCCGATGACGACATTCATGTAACGCGTGCGGTATACATTAATGCCCAGCGTATCGGCGGCCCGCGGATTCTCGCCCACCGCGCGTAACCGTAGCCCCCAGCGCGTTGAGAAGAGCACAATATGGGTGCCGATAACCAGCAGAATCATGGTATAAAAAATCGGTTTGTTGTTAAACAAGATGTTACCGAGCAGCGGTGTATGTTCAGTGAACCAGGCGAATATCGGGCCAATGAGTGGAAGATCTGTCACCGTTGGTAAGGTGGTCCGCCCGCCCAATGTTTCCACCAGGTAGCCCCGCCGCAGATAGCCGGTCAAACCAATCGCCAGGATATTGATCACCGTACCACTGATAATCTGGTCGGTCCTGAGGCTGATCGAGAGCCAGCCATGCAGCAGTGCCGCTAACCCGCCAACAATGACCGCAAATAGCACACCCAGCCAGATATTGTTTGTCAAGACAAAGGCGGCAAAGCCAAAAGCCGCGCCCAGGAGCATCATGCCCTCGATGGCAATATTGATAACCCCCGAACGCTCACAGTAGATACCGGCGAGTGCGCCCAGCGCCAGTGGTGTTCCCAGGCGCAGTGTTTCCGAGATCATCGTCAATGCATTGGTCTGTTTACCCGCCGCCGCCGCAATCAGAATAGCCGGGAAGAGCAGAACCCCGCTGAACCAGAGCGGCCAGCTTGCCGTCCGTCCCTCTGTCCGAAAGAGCCCCAATCCGCCGGCAACCAGGTAGACCATCCCAATGATGAACATGGTCAGCGCGGTTGGCACCTCCAGCACTGGCCCGCCGATACCAAAGAGCAGTCGCGTGAAAACCGGTTCCGGCGCACCGAGCCGGGAAGCATAGCTCACGATGATCAGCAGTCCGATAAAGGCAAAAAAACCGGCAATAATCTGCTGGCGAGTGAACCCGCGACGTCTGGTCATAGCTGCGCTTTCCTTCTAGCACCGGGGAGCAAGAGACGGGACCAGGGTGATCTCTAAAGCCTGATTCAAACGGCTATCGGTATCAGGATGTACGCGGTTTCCAGGTGCAGGCGTCTGTTGCTTCCGGCAGGGTAAGCAAATCCCTCTACGCGCCTATGTCCTGAATTTTCATGAATACACCGGCACTGTGCGATAGATAAATCATACCACACTCTTTGGTTTCAGTGTTCACCTCTATCTTAACAGGACTTACGCGGTCGGTTCCAAACCAGGCGTCTGCCTGGAAAAATGGCCCGATTCGCCTGCGGCAGCGTGGTACTTTTTTATTCTTTTTCACAAAAATGTTGCTCTCAGAGCAACATTTTTGTGAAAAAGATCCAGAATCTTCCGCCCTGCCGGAGGCGAAACCAGTTTCCCAAGGAGTGACCGCGTAACTCCTCTATCTTAAGAGAACAAAGCTGCGACTTCTCTGGTTCTCTGTTCTCTGGCTAGCTGTTCGTTCTCCATGAACAGACGCTCTGTCACATCGTGACAGAGCGTCGTGATAGCGTTTATGCGGGTACGATTCGGTTCAGATTAATAGCGAAATACCGCGGCAATCGCGCCCTTCTCCGGCACATCCTCCGCGTTGACGGCAAAGACTGTACCGCTGTTCAGGAACGTATGCGCTGCCGCAAAATCCAGCAGATCTTCGTTGGTGGGACTGGCTTCCTGCTCCAGGTTAACCCTGTTCTGCGCCGGATCAAACGTGCCCCACTGGTGTTCGCCCACGGCGACGAAGAGATGATTGACGCGCCCATTGTAGGCCGCCGGGACAATCTCCTGGATGTCGCTAGAGGCCACCCCCTGCCCGGTAGCATTGCCGTAGTGCTCGGCGGCCACTTCCTGGGATTGCCGGAAGTAGGGCTCGACGACTTTCCATGCCTCGGCATGCAGTACTGTCGGTTCAAGGGTATCCGGGTTGCCCGTGACCCATCCGTCGAGAATATTGTTGTAGGAACTCGCATCCCGGTAGATTGGCAGCAGATGCTCAACGCCGGCCAGTACCAACGGTGCCTGCTCGTCGTGGAGCACCTCGTCCCACAGACCTTTATCGACCCGCTTGGAATAGCGCGTCAGATCACTATTCTCAAACGCCTGCGCCCCGGTTCCGAAGGCTACCGCCGGCCGTTTACCACCACCGGCACCGCCCCCTTTGACATTCGCTCCCGGCATTCCGGTGTAGAACTGCGACTGCTTCTCCGGGTCGTCATACTGGAGTGCCTCTTCAATATTCTTCGGTACATCTTCAAGTTCAACTTCGCAGACGCTGTAGCGCGTTCCCTGCAGTAGCCGAACCACATTATGGCTGAAGGCCAGAATATAGAACCGGTCATTACTGTTGAATAACGACATCAGCGGCTTGATATGAAAGCGGTCGGCAATGACGACCAGTTCTTCAACATTGAGCGGCAGCCGATAGGTTCGGAACATATTCGGCGCACAAAAAACAGCCAGACCTTCGCCCTGGTTTTGCCAGAAGGTCGCATCATCCAGCAGTTGGCGCACGGGTTCAAGCATATCTCGCGCTGCCTCAGGCCGCATCCCCCGCTCGGGCAACTGCTCCTCAGCCTGCCCCAGCAGATTCTTCAGCCGGATGGGATCCTGCCGGGTCTCCGCGCCGCCCCGGTGTGTCGGCAAAAACAGCGACACACATGGTCCCCTGGCCTGTTCAATTAATGTTCTCAGTTCAGTCTTCGAGAGGATCTTCATAGTTTACCCCTTTGCTCTCATGATTTCCTGTAGAGCTTTTTGCAAGTTCCGTGCCGCGCCGCCGCGTTTTATGAAAAGAAGAGCAAGGCAAACGCGCCCAAATAGAGCACCAGGATCGTAAAACTCTCGAATCCGATATTCCCAATGCCCCGCTCCTGACGGCGGATCAAGCCCATCAGCAAGATACCGACCAGCAGGCCAGTCAGTGCCATCAGGAAAATCTGCTGTTCGGTTATCGCGTGATAGATTGATCCCTCGCGGTAGGCCACATCCGATACGGCGACAAAGAGCGTGTCAAAGGCATTCCCCCCAATAATCCCGCTTACGGCCAGCGTAAGCGCTCCCTGCCGCACTGCCGATACTGAGGTGACCAGTTCCGGGAGTGAAGTCGAGATGGCGGTGAACAGACCACCCACCACGGTTTGTGAAAAGCCGGTGCTATCGGAAATTACCTCGCCGGTACGCCCGACAACCCAGCCGGCGGCGCCAATAATTACGGCAAAGATGGCAAACCGCACCCACATTCCGACCAGGCTCTGGCGATGGGCAGCCTCCTCATCCGGCACGTCCTCTTCCGTTTTGGCGGTCTGGCGCGGTCGCCACATTGGTTCATTCCGGGCCTGTTGGACCATCTGCAACCCATAGACGTAGACAATAATCATAAAGGGCGATGCCGGGTTGACCCCCCAGATATGAAATGGCGGGCTGCTTGTCGCCAGGATCGGAATTGCCAGCAGCGTAATGAGCAGCGTGCCCTGCATAATATTGGCAGCCGAGGCCGCCGCATGCTCCAGGTTGGCTTTGCGGTAGGCCGCGTCGGCGGCGACCAGGAAGACCGTCTGGACGGCAATCCCGCCCAGCGCATTACTGACCGCAAGTTCCGGGTAGCCATTGGCCGCCGTTGTCACCGAGGTAATAATGCCGGGAAGCGAGGTACTCGCCCCCAGAAAGAGCGCGCCGGCAATGGCTTCACCCATGCCGGTGCGATCCGCCAGGCGGTCAACCAGTTCGGCCTGCCGCCATCCAATGACGCCGATAATGACGGCAGCAATAACAAACAGAATGATACTGGTAAGCAGAGACCAGTTTGCGGGGTTAAGTGCGGCGATGTGACACCTCCTGTGATGCTTCTTCTGTGTGGAAACCTGTCGGGATTGTAGCAAGTAGTGTGCCACACGTCGGTATGAGAGTATACCCAACAAAAAACCCCTTCTGCAAGCAATAATTCTTGCAGAAGGGGTGATCAGATAAACCGATATTCAGGCAAAACTACCGCTTAGTCCCCGGTTTTTACCATCTGCGGGGCCGGCTTCCCATTGTTGAGCGCAATCTTGAGCACCTCATCCATGGAGGAGACCGGAACCAGGTCAAGTTCCTGCTGCACCTTCTCTGGAAGATCGACGATGTCTTTGGTGTTCTCCTTCGGCAGGATAAACGTCTTGATGCCCGCCCGGTGCGCTGCCAGCGTCTTCTCCTTCAGGCCACCGATGCCCAGCACCTTACCACGTAGCGTTACTTCGCCGGTCATTGCCACATCGCGCCGCACTGGTTGCCCGGTCACGGCACTGATCAGCGCTGTCGTCAGCGTGATCCCGGCGGAAGGTCCATCTTTGGGAATGGCACCCTCCGGCACATGGATGTGGAAGGCATGATCCTCAAAGTATTTTGGATCAACCCCAAACTGCTCGGACCAGGCCCGGGCAAAGGACATGGCTGCCTGGGCACTCTCCTTCATCACATCACCCAGACGTCCCGTAATCTGGAGAGTCCCCTTGCCCCGCACCGGCAGCACTTCAATGCTAAGAATATCACCACCGGCCTGCGTCCAGGAAACGCCCGTCGCTACCCCGATTTCGTCATTCTCCTGGGCCAGCCCAAAGGTAAACCGCTCCGGTCCCAGGTAGGTTGCAATGTCGTCTGTATTAATCGTGAACGAGAGCGCTGACTTTTTCGTTTCATCGGTCTCGTCGGTCGGTTGCTCCACGCCGTTGGGCGATTCCTCGTCACTGGCGGCGGCGACTTTGCGGGCCACCTTGCGGCAGACGCTTGCCAGTTCCCGCTCCAGGTTACGTACCCCGGCCTCGCGCGTATACTCGCGCACCAGCTTCAGGATGGCCTCGTCGGTAAAAGTCAGTTGCTCCGCCTGCAGACCGTGGAACTCGCGCTGCTTGGGCACCAGGAAGCCCTTGGCGATACCCAGTTTCTCATCCTCGGTGTAGCCGCCGATCTCGATCACTTCCATACGATCCCGCAGCGGAGCCGGGATGGGCTCAAGCTGGTTGGCGGTCGCAATAAAGATGACCTTGCTCAGATCATACGGAATCTCCAGGTAGTGATCGCTGAAGGTGTTGTTCTGCTCCGGATCGAGCACCTCCAGCAGCGCCGAGGTCGGGTCGCCCCGGAAATCCATCCCGACTTTGTCAACCTCGTCCAGCACATAGACCGGGCTGTTCGATTTGGCCGTCTTCATCCCCTGGATAATCCGCCCCGGCATTGCCCCGATGTAGGTGCGGCGATGCCCGCGAATCTCGGCCTCGTCGCGCACGCCACCCAGGCTGGTCCGCACAAACTGGCGGTTGAGCGAGCGCGCAATCGAGCGCCCCAGGCTGGTCTTCCCCACGCCGGGAGGTCCAACAAAGCAGAGGATGGGCGACCGCATACTATTCCCGGCCAGCTTGCGCACCGCCAGATACTCCAGGATACGCTCCTTGACCTTCTCCAGGCCATAGTGATCTTCGTCCAGTACCTGCTGTGCTTCGCCGATGCGGATCTCCGGGTGCTCCTCCTCGGCCCAGGGCAGATTGACGATCCAGTCCAGGTAGGTGCGAATCACCCCGGCTTCGGGACTATTCATCCCCTGCTGCGCCAGGCGCTTGACCTCGTGTAGCCCCTGTTCTTTGACATAATCGGGCGCATCCATCTCGTTGATCTTGCGTCGCAGTTCGTCAATCGGGTCATCGCTCTCTTCGTCTTCGCCCAACTCGCGCCGGATTACGCGCATCTGCTCACGCAAGAAATATTCACGCTGGCTCTGGTCCAGCACTTCTTTCGTGTCCTGCTGGATCTTCTGGCGCAGCTTGAGCAGTTCAATCTGGCGTGCCAGGATCAGATAGCCCTTGCGCAATCGCTCCGTCGGGTCAAGCGTATTCAGGATCTCCAGGCGATCACTGAAGTCAAACGCCGGGCCATAGGTGACAATATCGGCCAGATGCCCGGGGCGGTCGATCCGGTGGACAAAGGCGACCGCTTCCTGGGGCACTTCGCCCAGGTGATCGACAAACTCATCCACCTGCTGCTTGACCGTCTCCATCAGCGCCTGGATTTCCATACCGGCCACATCTGCATCGAAGATCGGCAAGCAGCGCACCCGGTAGAACGGTTCATTCTGAGTTGCATCCAGAATGTGCGCGCGGTATGCGCCTTCGAGAATGATCCGCACGGTACCGTCGGGCAACTTGATAAACTCTTCCAGTTTTGCAATTACACCAATCGAGGGAAGTTGCTGCGTACTGTTATTTTTATACCCTTCGATTTCATTCTCCGAGACAAAAATAAGCAACACTTCACGCTCTTCTTCCCAGGCCCGCTCCATCGCCCGGTACGATTTCCCCTGACCGACCTGCAGCGGTACAGTCATATGCGGCATGATTACCATCTCACCCAGGACCACCAGCGGCAGTTCGCGTTCAAACCCGTCGGTGTCGATATCCTCCAGCGGTACTTCTTCATGTTCTTTGCGATCTAACATATTGTTACTCATCGATACTTCCTCGCTTCTACAGGACGGTCGGGGGCCTGCGTGGTAGTGTAAAAATGATATCCAGTGTATTCACAACGAACAACGCTACTCGGATGTCTCTTCAATGCCTTACATGTCTGTAAAATCAGTTTATGCCCAGCGGTGTGTGTCGCCCCGTTCTAATACCCGGAGCATACTGAGCAATACCTGGTCTAACAGACGGAGTAGCGTGTCAATATCCTCCGCGCCCAAATGTCCCAGCGCTGCCTGCATCTGTTCATGGCGTGCCTGCTTAATCTTAGCAATCAGTGAACTTCCCTGTGGCGTCACCACAACCATAACCTGCCGCCGATCACGCACATGACGTGTTCGCTCAACAAGCTGCTTCTCCAACAGGCGGTCCACGATGCCGGTCAACGATGCGGCCGATTGTTGGGTTGCCTCGGCCAGATCCGACATTTTGCAAGGATCTCTCATCTGATGCAGATGCAGGAGGCTGTAAAACTGTGGTAGCGTCATGTTAAAACGTTCTTCATCAAGCAGTTGCATAAACTGGCGCTGACTGAGCCAGCTAATTTGCATTATGGCGCGCTCAATCTCTTCAAGATCGGCATGCTGAGTTCCATCTAGCGTAATCTGCGGATCTTCGTCCCGGTCTGGTGCGCCCATGGAACTCTCCCTACAGCTATTGCTAGAGCCTATAAATATTCAATGTTGTTAAGTATATCATTCCTTAAGGGTTATGTCAATGGCACAAGTTACGCGGTCAGTGTTCAAACTGGCTGTTTGACCAGATGAAAGCAGTTGTCGCCTGCGGCAGCATGATACTTTTTTTTCTTATTCACACAACATGTGCATGAGATGCACATGTTGTGTGAATAACACGAGTTACGCGGTTGACATGCCAACCGGACGTTGACCCGATGGAAGCCGGCTTCGCCTGCGGCAGCATGGTACTTCTTTTTCACAAAACATTTTGCACGTTGTGCAAAATGTTTTGTGAAAAAGATCTAAAATCTTCCGCCCTGCCGGAGGCGAACATGCCTTTTGCGTGACCCACCGCGTAACTTCTGTGAAAAAGAATGGAGTCTTCCATCCTGCGAAGGCGGCATCTGCTGTCGGGTCAATGACCAGGTAACGCGTGTCATAGTGACGGAGGATGTATTGATATAGTGTGCGGCGGCCATGCTCCCGCATACCAGAGATCAGAGGTCGAATATAGTGTGGATCATCTGCTCATCGCTGGTGCTACGCATCAACTGGAAACCCATTCCCCGGCAGATCCGCAGCATCGCCAGATTATCGGGGTGAATATCGGCCATAACCGCGCGGAGGTGTTCGTCCCGGCCAACCTGGATCAGTCGCTGCATCAACTCTTTGCCCAGGCCGCGCCCGTGGCAGCGATCACTAACCACGATGCCAAACTCGGCCGTATCGGTCGCGTCAACTTTGCTGAGCCGACCAACCGCCAGAATGCAGGGCATCTGGGTCAATGGCTCCTGCTGCTCGACTACCAGTACCATATCACGGTCATAGTCAACATGGCAGATCCGCGCCAGCCGGGCCGGGGCGATGCGCTGGCGCAGGGCAATAATCTGGAAGTAGCGAAAGTAAACACTATGCTCGGACAGAGTCATGTGGAACGTCACCAGTAACGGCGCGTCGTCGGGGCAGATGGGCCGAATAAGCACCTCGGTACCATCCTTCATCGTCCACCGTGACACATAGTGTGTAGGGTAGGGGCGTGGCAACAGCATCGGCAGGTGTCCTCATGCCTGGTGTATGGCGTTTCGTACAGGTTCGCTTCTGATACTTATTGTACCAGGAAATGATGATGTAGTTTCGGCGGAAACTATGGAGATGAGCAAGACAGCCCTGGTCGTGTACGCCGACAGTGGGGGGAGGCTGCTTCAACGCAGATGTCACCCTGTGCCCTTTACTGCGCTGACAAGCAGAGTGTCAGGATGAATGAAGTGGTGGGGATGGTGGGATTTGAACCCACACGCCTTGCGGCACATGCTCCTAAGGCATGCGCGTCTGCCATTTCGCCACATCCCCAGGCGGTTCATCTGGAGTATAGCATACGCGGTTGGCGATTGCAAGAAGCAAATGCATTGATCATCTGGTCACATACCCGCTTGCCGATGCGTAGCGCCACATGCTATACTAGGCACTAGATAAGGTTTTGCCCAACCGAACGAGCGTCAACGACGAGCAAAGAACAGGGTTTCATCATTGCCGTCGGGAGAGGTGTGTACCTCTCCCACATTCGTGTCTCCCGGTTTACGACTCGCAACCTTACATCATCCCGCCCATCTATCTGCATTGGCCTGTACCTGACAGAGGAGTCACGCTATGAAAGCGGTCGTTATGGCAGGGGGAGAAGGCACCCGCCTGCGTCCACTTACCATTAACCGCCCCAAACCAATGGTATCGCTGGTGGATCGTCCGGTGATTCATCATATTATCGAGTTGCTCAAGCTCCACGGGATTACCGATATTGTGATTACGGTGCAATATCTTGCTAATGTAATCCAGGATTATTATGGTGATGGGAGCAACTATGGGGTGAATATCACTTATTCACTCGAAGAGATACCGTTGGGAACGGCGGGAAGTGTAAAAAATGCTGAACGGTTTCTCCAGGAGCCATTTCTGGTTATCTCGGGGGATGCGCTGACCGATTTTAATCTTTCCCAGATTATTGATTATCACTTCAGTACCAAAGCCGCTGTGACAATGACGCTGACGCGTGTGCCCAATCCGCTGGATTATGGCGTGATTATTACCGACGAACAGGGTAATGTGCGGCAGTTTTTGGAGAAACCAAGCTGGGGCGAGGTTTTTTCCGATACGGTGAATACCGGCATCTATGTGCTCAACCCCGATGTCTTTGAGTATATTCCCAAAAACAAATCGGTTGACTGGTCGAAGGATATTTTTCCGCTGATGCTCAAGCAGGAAGAGAAGCTCATGGGCTATGTGGCCGAGGGCTACTGGACCGATGTCGGCACGATTGAGGAGTATATGCGCGCGACGGGGGATTATCTGGCCGGCAAGGTCAACCTGCCGCGTGTGGGCCAGCATATCGGCGGCGGCGTCTGGGTCGAGCGGGACGCCGAGATTGCCCCCGATGCGCAACTGCATGGGCCGATCTTCCTGGGGCATGGCACGAAGATCAAGGATGGTGTGATTATCCATGGGCCTTCAGTGATCCGGGATTATACCATCCTGGACAGTCGCGCCAATATCGACCGCTCGATCATCTGGCGCAACTCGTATATCGGGGAGCGCGCCGAACTGCGCGGCGTGATTGTGCTGCGGCAGTGCAATATCCGCAGCCGGGCGGTGCTGTTCGAGGGTGTTGTCATTGGCGATGGAGTGCAGATTGGTAGCGGCGCGGTGATCCAGCCGAATGTCAAGATCTGGCCCAGCAAGGAGGTTGACGAGGGCGCAACCGTTACCAGCAGCATTATCTGGGGCAGTCAGGGTCGCCGGGTGCTCTTTGGGCGCTATGGCGTGACTGGCCTGGTGAATGTGGAGATTACGCCGGAGTTCTGTGCCCGGATCGGCGCGGCTTATGGCGCAACGCTGCCGCGCGGCTCGGTGGTGCTGGGCCGGCATCAGGACTGCGACATCCGCGTC
>CAKZQX010000456.1 GCA_937141995.1 uncultured Chloroflexaceae bacterium
TACGAAATCCAGAGGGCGATACCGAACACTTCGCTGATGAAGAACACCACAGCAAAGAGTAACAGCAACCCGCCGATAGCGGCGACGGCGGCACCAGCAACCAGTGAGATGACGCCTTGCAGCGCCTTCTTGACCTCAACCCGGACTTCATGCTTTGCCAGATCGAGTTCTTTGCGAAACAGATGCTCCGCATCGGCGACCATTTCGCCGAGGATGTGGGCAATTGATTGCCCACTCTCAGCTAACTGTGGTTCATGTTCAGTCTGCCGGGATGCATCCGCCTGGTACTCACGTACCGCACGTTCCCGAACGACAGACGAGTCTTTCCCTTCACTCATACCTTTACCTCCTGCCGCTGCGGAACACCTTGCCTAACAGAAAGCCGACACCTGCGCCGACCAGCAGGGACTCAACCGGGTGCTGCCGGATGGTTGTCTCCAGATCACCCCGAACCGTATCCGGGTTTGAATGGCGGAGATAGTCACCACTGCGATCAAGCGCATCGGCAGCACGGTAAGCCGCCGTACCGGCCTGACCCTGCGGAGCCCGTTCGCGCAGGCGCTGGGCCATACCTTCCATACGCTCACCCGTCGAAGTCATGGTTGTGTCTGCCCGGTCTTTGGTTTCGCCATGCTTTGCCTTGACCGTCTCCTTGACCTCATTATCGCACCCGACCGGCGTGGGTGTGGCGGCTCGGCGGCCCTGCCCATTGACGCCACGCGGGGCATGCGCGACTTTAGCGACGATCTGCGCAGCCTGATTGAGACACTTGGCCTGGGCGATCTGCACCTGATCGGGCATTCGCTAGGTGGCTGTGTGGTCATGCAGTACATCATTGATCATCCGCAGCAGGTGCGCTCGGTGACACTGGTGGCGACCGGCTCCCCGTATGGATTTGGCGGCACGAAAGATCTCGAGGGCACACCCTGCTGGCCCGACTATGCCGGGTCCGGGGCGGGCCTGACCAATCCCGAGATGGTCCGGCGCATCGCCGAGAAAGACCGCAGCACGGAGAGCGACTTCTCGCCGCGCCGGGTCTTTGAGATGCGCTACGGCAAAGCGCCCTTCCAGCCTGCCCGCAGCGACATCCTGGTCGAGTCGATGCTGAGTTGTGTGGTGCGGGAAGATATCTATCCCGGCGATAAGGTGGCATCGAGTAACTGGCCGGGAGTTGCGCCGGGGACAAAAGGCGTGAACAATGCGCTCAGTCCCAAGTATTGCAACGTAAGCGGCATCGTCGATATCGATCCGAAGCCGCCGATCCTCTGGATTCGCGGTGATGTGGACCAGATTGTCGCCGATCAGTCGCTCTCCGATGTGGGCACGCTCGGGGCGATGGGATTGATCCCCAACTGGCCCGGCGCGGAAGTCTTCCCCTCACAGCCGATGGTTGGACAGACCCGCGCGGTGCTGGAGCGCTACCGCGCCAACGGTGGCTCCTACGGTGAAGAGGTTATAGCCGATGTGGGGCACACACCCTACCTGGAGAAGCCCGGCGAGTTCCTGCAGCTCTGGTTGCCGTTTTTGCAGAAGTATTAATACTGATTTGTTGTCATAGCCACAGAGAACACCGAGGACGCAGAGGTGATGAATGGGAAGGTGCTGCCCCTACGCCCGTTGCCCATGCTGCACCTCTCTGCCTTTCCGCTGGTGTCCCTACCCCTGCATTACACGCTCGGCGATGGTGCCGTCACGCAGGTGATAGAGATCCGTGGCAAAGTCGGCGGCGGCCGGGTCATGCGTTGCCATCAGGATTGTCACCGCTTCGTGACGCACCAGTGAGCGCAGCAGACCCAGGATCTGCTCTCCCGTCTTGCTGTCCAGGTCGCCGGTCGGCTCGTCGGCCAGAATGAGCCGCGGGCGGATGGCAAGCGCGCGGGCGATGGCAACTCGCTGCTGCTGCCCGCCACTCAACTCGTAGGGCCGATGGTCGATCCAGGTCGTCAGGCCCACTGCCGCAATGCAACGGCGGATGCGCCCGTCCCACTCCTTGCGCGGCAGTTCGCCGGAGAGCCGCAGGGCCAGCTCGACATTCTCGTAGGCCGAAGCGGTCGGCATCAGCGCAAAACTCTGGAAGATAAAGCCAATGCGCCGCCGCAGCGCGGCCAGCGCCTGCCCGTTGAGCGTATCCAGCCGCTGCCCCTCAACCGTGACCGTGCCACGCGTGGGTTGATCCAGTCCGCCGACAAGATTCAGCAGCGTGGTTTTACCGCTCCCGCTGGGCCCCATCAGCACCACCATGGAACCCCGCTCGATCTGCATATCCAGATTCTGGAGCGCCTTGACCTCGCGCCCGTTCAGGGTAAAGGTGCGTTCGACCCCCGCTACATCAATCACAATATCGCGCATAATCCGTAGTCCATAATCTGCAATCATGCATGTAAGTTTCACGTTCCGTACCAGTTTACCATCAAACCGGTAATCAGCCACTATAACCATGGGCAATAGGCGCACGGACAGCATATTTCCGTTCAAAACCACTGTTCTATAGCAGTTCTATATTGGTTGCAATGGCATGTTGAGGACATCTTTTTTACCACCTTTCAACCACAAAATAAATTATGAAATCGAAACGTTATTATCATATTATTAACCCCACAAAGTAAATCCAGACATTGTCCCAGGAGTCCCGGCTTCAGCCGGTGTGTGGCTGTAACCGGCTGAAGCCGGGACTCCTGAGCTCAGGCCGTGCGGTGGCGAACGCCGGCCGGCCACATGCCATATCCAGACTATTTTTCAATGTTCATAAGGCGGCCCTACGTTACCAACTACGTCAGGACTGCTATATCTGGGGTCTCTGTGGCTATGACACCACATCGGCACTACGTGTCGCTACTCTCGTCCGGCTGGTTAGACCCGGCGTAGTCGGGATCGACCTGCGGCGCGCAGACTTCCGCCTCTGCACCATCGCGCACACAGGCGAGAAACTCCTCGGTCAGAGACTGCGCGGCGGCCAGTTCCTGCTCCAGATCTTCCCCCTGCATGGCGCGGTCAACCGCCTGGAATAACCAGAAGAAGTCAATCTGCATCTGCTGGTAGGACTGGGCAATATCCACGTCCGGGGTGCGCTCCAGCGCCTCGCGGTAGGCCATGTAGACCTCAACCGCGCCGGGCTCGGCCTCCGCCGTATACGCATCCGACTCGATTACCGACATGCGTGCGGGTAAGCCGCCCTGCACCAATTCGGTCTGCTCACTAAAGTATTTGAGCCAGTTCCAGCAGCGTTCCGGCTGGTCAGTTGTCGCCGAGAGATAGAGTCCCTGCACAAAAAAGTCATTCGGCGTAAC
>CAKZQX010000457.1 GCA_937141995.1 uncultured Chloroflexaceae bacterium
ACCGTATAATACACAATCTCCGGTTGGTTATGCATGCAGTCGTATCTGGCCGTACCCGCCGCCGTGAAGCCGGTTGCCAGATAGCCTGCCAGTCGCTCAAGTACCGGCATAATCGCCCGGTCGCCCGTCAATTGGTAGTAGTCAACTAAATCAAGAAATTCAAAGGCATTATACTGGTAACAGAGGAAGTGTGGTCGGTCAGGCACCGATGTGTGCTTGACGGCATAGGGTAGTTCGCCGCTTTCCATCTGAACCGTGTTGAGCCAGGCAACCATCGGTCCACAGGTGGATCGATAGCGGTCATCGCCGCCGGCGTCCGCCAAGTGCGCCATATTCATCAAGACCAGGGTTGTGTTGTTCGGCACCATCGTTCCCTGGACATTGGAGAAGTAGTTGATTGCCAGCAGTCCATTGGTTTGCTGAAACCCGATCTCCTCTACCAGAAAGCGATGCCAGCGGGTTGCACCCTCCAGGAGCGCAGTCCGCTGTGTCCGACGATAACTCTCCAGGAGACCCATTGCCGCGAAACAGCCCTCAACCGTGGCTATACGTCCTTTCCACTCTGGATTGGGGTAATCCCAGTACCCCTCTCGACGTTGTGTGTTCAGTACATAGGCTGTGGCAGACATGGCCAGAGCCGATGCTGCCGGGTAGTGCAGCAGATCGTGTATGATCCAGTTGGACATAATCCAGTAACCCTGGGTCTGCATATAACTGTAGGTATCTGCCCAGGGCACAAACGGCAAGTAGCTCTTGATAAAACGACCGAACCGCGCATTCAAGCGAATTCCACTATCGGGTCCGGCAAGTGACTGACCGTTCCAGTAGTTCTGCACCAAGTAGGTATGCAGACGGCCGGCTGCATCAAGGAAGGTACTGGCTGATATCATTTTTACTCTGTTTCTCATTCACACAAGTTATGCGGTGCAACTCATGCTGGCCTGATGTCAGACCCAAACGTCAGTTTCGCCGGCGGTAGCATGCGCTTCCATGTCAGAGAAAGCATAACGTGGGTACCTCAGCATTATCCATTCTCAACCCCATGTCAGCCGGGAAAATTCAATCGGGTAAAGGGTATCGTGACACTCTCTCGCCCGCTTGCATCAACCGGATTGCGTTGAAGATCAAGGATTTGTCGATCCTGTATGGATACATCAACTTGGTCGCGGTTGGGCACATAAAAGGTAATGCCTTGCAGATGCCTCATCGATGGAATGAATGGGCCCTGGATCGGGTCTTCCAGGGCATTGATAATGATGTGCAAGTGTTCGCCGGCGGTATGTACAGACCAGTCGACATAGTGATGAGCCTGGTGGTAATTCAGCAGCTTCGATGTCGTGGTCACATAGATCGACCCGGAACGATATTCCTGTTCCAGGTTTCTCAGGGCTGTTACAGTTTCGGGGGCCATCACGTCAGGACAGTCACTATTCTTTGACAGATGCGTATACACAACCATGTATCCCTGAACGTGCTTCAATGTGTTCAGGGCATGGGGTGCTATTGCATGTGCCAGTCCGCGTGATGTAGCCCCCTGCTGGATATTAACCGGGTGGTAGCAGTAACGATTAAAGTCGTATACCTTTCGCCCATCGCGCAGGTGGATGACCTGCATTAACTGATTGTGCCGCTGGAGGGTGTAACGTGTGTTGCCCAGCAGTCCCAGCAGCATTTTGCGGGTTTCTTTGGCAAAGTCGAGGGTTGATCGCAATCGATCACACTGCTTAAAGGTTGTCATCAAAGGATAAGGTGATCTTAGTGCAGACTGACCAACAATGCGGGTTATGGCCCCCGTCCAGAAAAATCTAACGCCATAGTCCAGCGTCACGTCGGTATGATAGATTGGTGAGGTAGGATTGTCTCCCTGACAGATACCCAGTCGAAACTCAAACGTCCGGCTGACATTGCTCGGTGCGCCGTAGTGATTGATCCAGACATCAAGCTTACAATCGGCTTGATTCAACGCATCCAGGGCATATAAGACCTGATCTCTCTGCATCGCCGCATCACCATATGAGTGAATACAATCGATATAGCCGGCGTGAATCATATCAATGATGATATGGCGGGCCAGGGCGTTATGCGTAAAGAAAGAAAACTCTTGCTTCTGGTCATAGAAAAAAAAACTATTGCCGATCTCCAGTCCAACCCCTTCGCCCACCGTTGTCAACTGTTTGGTATTCAGAAAGCGTTGGATCTCCATGAACTCGGCGCAGGTTTGGGTCTGATCGATATCACTGCAAATTGTAAGGGCCGCACGATAGGGATAGGGAAAGGCCCGCAGCATAACGTCCGATGATGGAGCGGTTTGCGGGTGGAGTCTACTCATATACCCTCCGTTGTGTCGGCACACTCACCAGATCAAACTGGATTGGATAGTCTTCCGGGTGCATTGGTTTCATCAGAAACCCGCGCACCATGCCTTCAAATATGAAGATGCGTTTCACCAGGCTCGAGAACGTGAGATACAAGTTGCGTTTCCGGTATGCATCGCCGGCAAGAACGCCTGCTACCAGCCATAGCCAGAGCCCAAACCAGCCCCAGCGCCGCGTTATCACCGACCAGAGCAGACTTACCAGTCCCGCAGTAATGCCAATACCGGGAATGATGCCATGGCCCCGCTCCTTCATATACGGCCAGAGCAACCCGGTGTGCAGATGGTAACGCATATTCTGGCCCGATCCCACCCAGAGATTACGTCTACGCCGGGCTACCAGCGTTGATACATTGTTGCGTGGACTCGAAAAGTGAAACACCATCGGGTATTCCAGCCGCAGGATGCGATATCCGGCGTAGCGGATCCGCACGCATAGTTCCGGCTCCTCATCCGAATAAATGTAGGGATGAAATGTACCCACTTGCTCCAGCACTGAACGTCGATAGAGTGCCGCGCCCCCACCGTGCAACACCTCCGTGGCAGTGCCGGCGCAAGACGTTGGTGCTTCGGCTAATCTGATGGTCCGTTCATCCGGACTTGAAATATCAATGCTCTGACCGGTTACCACCGCAACATCTTCCTGGTTATCCATGATTGCCATCGCCTGCGTTAACCAGCCGCTGCGAAGTTCCATATCACCATCCAAGAACAGTATACGTTCACCTGTTGTATGATGATATCCCACATAGCGCCCCACAGCGGCTGTCAAGCGTTGTTCCGGATGTAACCGGATGATATCAATTGGGTAATTCCGGGCGATTTCTACCGTTTTGTCGATTGAGGCCGAGTCAACCAGCACAATCTCCCGGGATGAAAGATCGGTCTCCGCCAGAAGCGATTCAATCAAGCGAGCAATATTCCATTCCTGGTTTTTACTGATTATTACTACCGATAATGCTGTCATCAATTCAATCCTTCATCTATTTTTACTACATACACCAGGTAAAACAGCGCAGATTATATCGGGCGTTTCAGGCGTTTTCTCATCTGACTCAGCGGTCCTGCCAGGACCGATTGTTCACGCAGCCAGATATACTGGTTATAGAGACCGTGTATCTTGAACGCAAACGAAAGCAGGGTATCACTGCGCACACACTGTGTGCGCCAGATGTTAAACATACTCCATGTACCACGTTCGCCACCACATGCAGCGGTGTAGCCACTTTCGACAACCAGATTGCGTACAGGTCGGTTGTGTTGGGAATAGGGGTACGAAAACAGCTTGATTGGAACACCGAGCTTTTCGGATATCACTGCTCGAGACATCTGAATTTCGTGGCGAGCTTGGGTTAGATCTATCTTTGGTAGGGGGGGATGAGTCATTGTATGACTACCAAAGGTAAAGCCCTGCGCAACAAGCGCACGTGCCTCCTTCCACGAGAGGAGCGGTGCTGCTGCCGTCCCCCGTTGGCCTTCCCAGTTACTTCGGCGGCCGGTCTGTCCCGCCACCAGAAAAATGGTTGCCGTAAATTCAAACCGATTTAGAATGGGACTCACTACCTCGTAGAGATCCCGAAATCCATCGTCAAAGGTGATTACAAAACTTTTGCGGGGAAGACTTTTCTGCTGGTGCAGGTATTGGACCAGATCATCAAGTCGCAGACAGTGATATCCCTTGTGATACAAATAGGCCATGTGTTGTTCAAAATTTCGGGGTGTTACCGCCAGACCTTTGGGATCACCATCAGGTGTAAGCGCTACAATTTGATGGTAGAGCAGAATCGAGATCATCTTCATTCTCCAGTGCGCGGATATATATGCATATCTGGTTTCCCCGGTCAGGCTTGACGCCGTGTTCCGGCAACCCACTGCCGTCCATGTTGTGCCAACTCTTGTACAAAGTGCATATCACTGGTGGTGACAACACCAAAGCTCAGGATTAATAATCCGTACCCGACTATGGCACCACTGAGGAGTGGCACCAGATGGACCTCCTGGAAAACCAGAATGAAAATACTTATTCCTACACCTGCCGGCACCATTCGGACAAATGTCCAGAACATGGGGATAACCCTTGCCTTTGGCAGCACAAAGTAGAAGTAGAGACCACTGGATGTAAGTTCGGACAGGAACAGTGCCCAGGCTGCACCCATACCACCCCATTTTGGAATAAGCACGATACAAAGCAGCAACTTAAGGATCAGGGTAGCAATAGCAATATGCAGCGCTCGCTTCTGCTCGTTGCGTGCAAACAGGATATGGCTTAACAAATTCTTCAATAGATCCGGTATCTGCGCCAGAATAAGCACCTGCAGGATCTGGATCGCACCAGCATACTCGGCGGTAAACAGCCACAAAATGATGCGATCGGCCAGGGTGATGGTCAAGATAACCCCCAGCAGGGCAATCGCAAAGAGATACTTAAGACTGGTCTCGCTGATCTTTTGAAACTGCTGGCGCGATTCCTCGAATACGCGTGAGAAATAGGGAAAAATAGCGCCGGTAAAGCTCGTTGATAGCACACTAGCTGGTTGCAGGATCTTCTCGGCTGCACCATAGATACCGACGAGGCGCGTTCCGCCAAAGATTGACAGAAAGACAATATTGATCCGATAGTAAATATTAAAAATCCAATTTTCGAGCGCAAAGACAATCCATTCGCGCACTAACTGTTTGAAGAAACTCCCCTCAAAAAGCCACGCTACTCTGGTAATATGCAGATTCAGAAAGAGTATATAGAACAGGAGCGACATAGTGCGTGTAATTGCCAGAATTGCAAACAGTGCCACGATGCCATATCCTTGATAGAGCGCGATAATACTCAGTGCGACCCGCAGAATGTTCTCAAAAATTGTTCCATACGTAACATAGAAAGCCTTTTCAAAGGCGACGAAAGCCGACTCGGACACCAGGTTCATCGCCGCCGGGAATAATGCTATCCCGACCAGATATATTGCCATGCGTGTATCAGTATCATAATTAGACAGCATGGCAATCAGAAACAGGATTACATTTGAAATGGCAACCAGGAGCGTAACCAGTACAGTTGATGCACTCAGGTATCGATTCAGCCAGAGCGGTTTTCGTGCCATTTCACGGGTGATAATGGTGTTTACCCCGGCAACGGATAAGCTGAGAAACAGTAAAAAGAAGGTTTGTGCTAGAACGAACTTTCCGAAATCATCTACTCCCAGCAAACGTGCCGCAAAAATGACAAAAATAAACGAAAATGCCGGCACTGATACTCTGGCGACCGATAGGGCTACTGTGTTTTGCAAGACTTTGAACGCCGCATTTTGTGACATTTTCAACCTGCTATCTCT
>CAKZQX010000458.1 GCA_937141995.1 uncultured Chloroflexaceae bacterium
CGGATTATATTAACCTCCCGCTGGAGGCGCAACTGGCTACCTTCATGGAAGAGGTCGCGCTCGTCGCCGATATCGACGTACTCGACGCGGAGAAAGATGCGATCACCTGCATCACGCTGCACCAGGCCAAGGGGTTAGAATACCCGGTGGTCTTTCTGATCGGGCTGGAGGAGGGGTTGCTGCCGCACAACCGCTCACTGGATGAGAAAGACAAATTGGAAGAGGAGCGCCGGCTGCTCTATGTCGGGGCAACCCGGGCCAAACAGCGGCTCTATCTGCTCTATGCCTTCCGCCGCACCAGTTACGGGCGCACCAATACCAGCACTCCGTCGCGCTTTCTGGCCGGTATTCCGCAGGAGTTGCTCAAGCAACCTGCCCGCCGGCAGACTACGGCAGCCCCCCAGAGCAGCATGTTCACGCAGCGGAGCGGCTATGGCCCGGCAGCATCGTCCAGTCGCGCTCACGGCAAGACCGCACGGAGCAACAGTTCACGCAAGCGGACCCCGGCCGGGCCGACGGAAGTGAGTTTCTTCCCCGGCCAGCAGGTCCGCCATCATCTCTTTGGTGAGGGTATCGTCATCAGCAGCAAGCTCGTCGAAGGCGATGAAGAAGTCACGGTCAACTTCCCGGACAAAGGCCAGAAGTGCTTGCTGGCAAGTTTTGCCCGACTGGAACCAGTTGACTAAGTTACGATGTGCGTTCCTTCTCCGCGGCATTCATGGCAACTTGATTGCCGCGCAACTCCTCAACCAGAAACTCGCGCAGCGCCCGTGCCGCCGGAGAAGCGGTTCGGTCACCGCGCCAGACCAATCCCAGCGAGCGTTGCAGCGCCAGATCGCTTACCTGCAACACCTTCAGATCCATAATGCCCTGCACCGCCAGGCGCGGCACCAGCGCAATGCCCATACCGGCAGCTACTAGCCGCAGCAGGGTATCCATTTCGCTGCCGTCCAGGACAATATGTGGCGCAAAACCGGCCCGCCGGCAGGCATTCAGGGTTGCATCGCGTAACTCGTAATTCTCTGGCGAGAGCAACCATCCTTCATTAGAAAGTTCGCGCAGAGTAATGCTGTTCCGCGTCGCCAGCGTATGCTCACGCCCAACCGCTACCACCAACTCCTCAGTAAAGAGCGGTACCACCGTCAGGGCCGGATCATGGACCGGCAGCGCTACGACTGCTACATCAACCAGTCCCATCTCCAGCAGTTCCAGCAACGTCTGAATACCAGCCTCGTGCAGGCGTAGCTCAATGCCCGCATACCGGCGATTGAAGGCCGCCAGTGCATGTGGCAACAGTTGCGTACCCACCGTTGGCGGGGTGCCGACTGCGGCCCGCCCGCGACGCAGCCCGACCCGTTCCGCCATCTCGGCCCGGGCCGCATCAACCTGGGCCAGCACTGCATGCACATGGGGCAACAGCGCCTCGCCCGCTTCCGTCAGGCGTACATTCCGTCCAATACGGTCAAACAGCGCAACGCCGAGTTCCTGCTCAAGCTGGCTGATCTGCTTGCTCAACGCCGGTTGGGCAATATGCAACTCTGCCGCTGCCCGGGTCACATGCGAATGCCGTGCTACCGCTTCGAAGTATCGCAGGTGTCGTAGCTCCATGAATATCCTCACCGTGGCATCTATGGAAGCCCCACTGCTTCCATGCGAGTTGTGTCAAGAAGGCGAGGAATAGCTGAATGTTCTATTCCCCTGGGCCCGCTCAATTATAATCAAAAAGTTATGAAACTAGAATATAGCAGATCGAGAACAGTTGCAAGTTCAAATGTCGCAACACGGGAAGGGGAACATCACAACATGGCCGCGTCTGCCCGGTTAGAGCCTGCCGGATGGAACAACCGGGGTGATCTTCCTGGAAAGATAGCGGCAGCAGTGGTATGATTCAAGCACAGTAACCACCCGAACAGCAGTCAGCGGAGGCAATGCATTATGTCAATACCATTTCCCGGCATGGACCCCTATCTTGAGCGACCGGATCTCTGGCCCGATCTGCATAGCCGCCTGATTGTACGACTCGCCGATGATCTTGCTCCCCGTCTACGCCCCCACTACTATGTGTCGGTTGAAGAGCGTACCTATCTTGCCACAACGGGTGACGCTGACTTTATCGGCACCCCGGATGTTGCCGTCGTCCGGCCCAGCCTGCACGAAACAGCAGCAGCCTACCCGGAAGATGCGGCTACCCCCACCGTCATCACCGTAGAAGTACCCCTGCCCGAACAGATCCGCGAAACCTTCCTGGAAGTGCGGGCCGTTGCTGATGCGCGCGTCATCACCCTCCTGGAAATTCTCTCGCCGACGAATAAGCGCGCCGGGGAAGGCCGTGCGCACTATCTGCGCAAACGCCTTCAGGTGCTGGGTTCACTCACACATCTGGTTGAAATCGATCTGCTGCGCGCCGGGGAACCGTTGCCAATGCACGGCAGCACATACCGGGGCGATTACCGCATCCTGGTCAGCCGCGAGGCAACCCGTCCCCGCGCCGAACTGCTGCCCTTCAGCCTGCGTCGGCCCATTCCGGCATTCCGGTTGCCGCTGCAACCCGGTGACACCGAGCCGCTGGTTGAACTGAACCCGCTGCTGCACGATCTCTATGACCGCGCCGGGTACGACCTGCGGATCGACTACCGCACCGCGCCCGATCCCCCGCTGGCGGAGGCCGATGCTGCATGGGCGGATGAGTTGCTGCGCGAGGCAAAGTTGCGCTGAGGTGGCATTACGGGGTGAGATCGAAGAGGCGGTTGAGCCATGATGAGGGAAGCCATCACATTACCCTCTTTCGTTCAAAACCTTACGCAGAGGCACACAGCGGGACATACTATCATCTACATTGTAGCATGTCCCCCTACTTCACATTAGCACGTTTCACGCCCCACGTTTCACGTTTCACGGCGCACCAGATATGTGCTCTGTGCATCTTGATAACGCACATCCCACGCCGGATCGGCGCGCACATGCTCCAGCAACGCTTCCTGCTGCTCATTGTCGAGCAACAGACCATCGATCCGATACTTCGCCAGCAGCGCATCAACATTCTCGCTATTACTCAGGTTAATATAATCATGCCACTGCTCCATTGGATAAAGCTCAATCCGCGGATCGATAAACACCGACT
>CAKZQX010000459.1 GCA_937141995.1 uncultured Chloroflexaceae bacterium
CACTCCCCCGATTTATGCTGGAGGCGGTGTTCGAGTTGATAGACCTTGATCCGTCCCTCCAGATAGTCCTGAAATGTCTGGTTGACCATCGGGGCATCATCGGGATAGATCAGGTTTTGCCAGGTCTCAATCCGACCGACAAGTTCATCGGGGTGGTAACCCAGCATCTCGGCATAACGGGAGGAAAAGAACGACTCACCCGTGGTCAGATCTGCGTCCCATGCACCATCACTACTGCCATCAACAATAAATTGCAGCCGCGCAGTATGCTCTTGCAGAGCCTGTTCCCGCGCCTGGGCTGCGGCTAATGTTTGTTCCAACTCGGTAACTTGCCGGCGCAGTTCAAGCAGTTCCGCCTGCGTTGCTCCATTTGTACTGGTACTGTTCGTCATTAGCTGCTTCCTTCATACTTATTCCAGCAACGACCCGCCCGGCAGCGGGGCCACGCAAACAGAGCGTGGTTCACGGAGACAGGTTATCGTCGTCTTTCTTTTTCTCTCAACATAATAACTGTACAAACTATTCTTTGCCGGGAAAATGACCCATTGGTACACCTCTTACCCAGTACAGGTGCGCAGATACAACATGGACCACGCCGGCCCGGACATGAAACATCATTCTGATTTTGCTGCTCTCTGTGGCAAATGAATTCAAAAGATGGACGCGCCCCAATCATCGCACACCGCGCTACCATGACCCGGGATATAGCAACCCTAAATTCGTCGTAGTGCCGCCTTCAGGCGGTTGAGAGTGCATCCCTGAGAATCAGTTTACAACCAATGTAGGATTGCTATACATCCCCTCTCAAGTGTAGACTTTTTCGCCGGATCGCATTGGAATGCGGTTAGCGATACCGACAGAGACCATCACTCCAGAAACCATGTCCCACACCAGGACGGCGGCGGACGCGCAGAAGCGCCTCCCTACCATAAAAAGCCCACACCTGAGAGGGGCACATCCCTCGGTGTTCTCAGTGGCCTCTGGGGCAAAAATGTACAGCGTGAATACTACAACGCCTTTTGATCCTCGCGCGCAGTGGCGAGCCGGCCCAGGTGGCAGGCCTCGCTCAGGCTGACCAGATAGGGCAGATGCTCGCCATACTCAATAATGCTAATACTGGCATTGGTCAGCCAGATGCAGTTCATGCGATCCATGTTCATACCCAGCGCATCGGCGACCAGGATTTTAATCACGACATCGTGTGTACTGACCACAATCGTTTGACCGGAATGTTCCTGTAGCACCCGGTCGCGGAAATCCAGGCTGCGCTTGAGCACATTACTAAAACTCTCGCCACCGGGCATCTGCGAACGCGTGGGATGCTCGCGCCACTCGCGCAACCCATCGGCATACGCGGCGGTAATCTCGTCGATAAACTTCCCCTGCCATTCACCATGATGGATCTCCAGCAGCGCAGCATCCTGGCGTAGCGGGACATCAGGATGGAACCGGGCAATCGCCTCGGCGGTATGCGCAGCGCGCTGAAGCGGACTGGTGTAGAGACAATCGAGCTGTTCATTCCGCAAACGCTCGGCCAGCGCATCAGCCTGACGGATGCCCAGGTCCGAGAGCGGCGCATCGGACTGGCCTTGATAGCGATGAATGCGATTCCACTCACTCTCACCATGGCGGACAATGATCATGCGCATGGAAAATACCTTCCTCTATGGAACACTTTGTTAACCTATGCACGACCGACGAATACCTACAACCGGCATTATAGCCGAAAGCATAACAGACAAGGTAGTGTATAATCAGGGGGCAGCGAAGCGAGACAAGCGAACAGACCAACCTGACATCCGGTATCCGGCATCTGGCATCGAACCGGCAATGAATCATACGCCCAGAGATACAACATCAGAAGATACCCGTGCCGGCGAAATGCAACCTGCCATCACGCCGCACCGTCCTATTGATCGCCGCACACATACCCTACTGGTTGCCTTTGGGCATGCCTTTAACGGTCTCTGGTATCTGGTGCGCACCCAGCGAAACGCCCAGATCCACTGTCTAGTCGGCGCGTGTGCGCTGGCGCTGGCGATCTTTCTGGGGTTAGAACGTTGGGAATGGCTGGCGCTGGTGATTACAATTGCGCTGGTTCTGATTGCCGAGGGGCTCAACACCGCGATTGAGGCAACGGTCGATCTGGCAACCAGCAGCTATCATCCCCTGGCCCGGATTGCCAAAGATGTCAGTGCCGGGTCGGTGGTTCTGAGCGCCGTCATGTCGGTTATTGTAGGATGTATTATCTTTATTCCACACCTGTGGCCTATCGTGCTGCTCATTCTGGAGTCGCTATTTTAGATTCTGGCTTGACCCGGTCAACTCAGATTCTATACCCATATTTTTATGTGGCCCCTTGTTCGTCAGGCCCGCTACCTGGGTCGTTATCGCCAGATTGCGCAAGTATTGTGGCATCATGGTTTTGGATTCCTGCTGGAACAACTTGGGCTGACCAACCTGCTCTCCCTCCCGCGCCGGATGGTTCTGCGTGCGCCGCCCCCCTCGCCTACGGGCCTGCCGGAACGCTTTTGCCAGGCATTGATCGAACTGGGGCCGACCTTTATCAAGTTTGGGCAACTGCTGAGTACGCGCCCGGATCTGCTACCACCTGATTTTGTGTTTGCCCTGGATAAACTGCAAGACACGGTGCCGCCCTTTCCCGCCGCCATTGCAATTGCGACCATTGAGACCGAACTGAACCGCCCGATCGATCAGCTTTTTCGTGAGTTCTCGACCACCCCGCTGGCCGCCGCTTCCCTGGGACAGGTGCATGCCGCCGTGTTACCCACAGGTGAGCAGGTCGTCGTGAAGGTTCAGCGTCCTGATATCCAGGGCATGATTGCCACCGACCTGGCGATTATCAGCGACCTGGCACGACTGGCCCAGGAGCGCACCGAACTTGGCACGCAGTATGACCTGGTAGAAGTGGTCTGGGAATTTAGCTCCATGTTGCGAAGCGAACTGGACTACCGGCAGGAGGCTTTCAACGCCGAGCGCTTTCGGCGAAACTTCGCCAAAAATCCACTGGTGCATATCCCGACGATCTACTGGGACTATACCAGCAGCCGTATCCTGACAAGTGAGCGCCTCCGGGGGGTCAAGATTAACGATGTGAAGGCGCTGGAGGCAGCCGGTATCGACCGGGTACGGCTGGCGTATAACAGCACGCGCCTCATTCTGGATGGCGGGCAGGTGGTGGACGGCGCGGTGTACTTCGCGACCATGAACGGCGACGCGCACCG
>CAKZQX010000460.1 GCA_937141995.1 uncultured Chloroflexaceae bacterium
TCGGGGAGGGGTAGTTTGCCCTTTTGAGACCCTTTGGCAGTGACCCCTATTGAAGCAGTCCATGTCCATTCTCCGGTGACACAGAAACAGGTTCATTCCATCGTTCTATTTTGACCAGTTTTCCACGATTTTGCTCGTAGTTGCACAAAAGTTACGCTAGGGGGTCGCACCTGCAACATCTCCGCCGATCAGAACGTCCACACAGGAAGATGATCCGGAACGTCTCCTGCCGTACGCCTGCCACCTATCACGCGAGCATGCCATGCACCCAGCCGATTCTGACCATCAACTCGACCCGGCACTTGCTGCCCTGCACGCCATCCTGACCACACTGCGTGACCAGGCCCGCGAGAATGCCATACTCCGCGCCCACCTGGTTGCGCTGGGCCAGGCGCTCTGCGCCCTTGCCGAAACACCCGCAGAGGAACTATCCCGGACCGATGATCCGCAGACCATTCCCACCGCCGCAGCCGGTTCAACATCCCCACCGACAACGGACCCGGTTCCCGCTCCATCCAGTATCACCACACCACCAGCTACCGCAGCCACGTCATCAGAACCACGGACTCCTGCGAGCAATGCGGATCTGGAACGTCTGCGGCAACACTGGAACGGCCGCGGTGAAGATTCCGTGCCAGTGACATCATCGGCCCCCCCGGCACCGCCGACTGCTGCGCCTCCCCCCGATGACCAGGAACTCCTGTACGCGTTGAGTACCTGCTGCGCGCACCACGCTGCGGTCATCCAGCACCTTCGTGACCAGGACCACACGCCGGGGGTCCCGCTCCCGCCATGCGATCCCGACGCCGCAGCCCTGATTGAGGATAGGTGTCATCGCTGGGAAGAGATCCGGCGGTTCCACACCACCATGACACTGGACGACTGGGATGCGCTGGCCGGTAGTTACACCACCGTGGCAACCATGACCGAAACCCTGGCGCAGGTGCTTGATGATCCGGCCCTCTCCACATATCGCATATCCGGTCTGGAACTGGCAGCGGAGGTACAGTCGGCCCTGCGCGCAGCGATTGCGCGCACACAACAACCACCGGATGCTGGTCAGGTGGCCTTCTTTCACTGGATCCGCCGGCGTGCGCAGCAGGAGGATCTCTTTATTCGGCGGTATATGCGCCACCAGGATCGGGCCGATCCGGATCAGTGGGCCGAGCGCCGGGTGCGCGTGGAGGCCTGGCGCGACCAGGTCGAAGACGCGGTCTATCGCCGCCGACAGGAGCGCAAAGGCATGGGGAAACTGCGCTATCAGTTACGCCGCGTTACTGACGGAGCCAACGACGAGTGGCCCCGGGCGCTGGCAACCATTGACACCCTGATTGCGCAAGGCATGCCGCCGAGTCATCGCGGACTCCGGCTGTTGCTGCTCCCGCATCTGGCCACACTCCAGGCCGAACCTGACCGTCCCCAAAATGTCAATCTGGTGGTGCGCGAGATCCAGCGCGCGCATGCCGCCACGGATCACGTCCCGGCTGACGATAACACATCGTCCCCGGCAGAGTCACATATCATGGCCGTGGCCGATCTGCTCCGCGACACGACTATCGTGCTGATTGGCGGTGACAGCCGTCCCCGGGTCGCACAGACCATTGAGGAGACGTTTGACCTCCGCGAGTTGATCTGGTGCGACACCCGCCCGCACCAGAGCTACCTGACGCTCGAGCCGGCGATTGCCCGTCCGGATGTCGTGCTGGTCGTGCTGGCGATCCGCTGGGCCAGCCATGATCTGGGCGCAGTCCGCACCGTGTGCGAGCGCTATGACACGCCGCTGGTACGACTGCCCGGCGGCTACAACGTGGCCCAACTGGCGCACCAGGTACTGCAGCAGGCCAGTGCGCGACTCCTGGCACGGCGCTCCGATACAGGTCCGGCAGCAGGTCCATGAACCCACGCATGCCCGCGCCCGAGCCTGCTCCCGGTGTTTCGCACTCCTGCTGTTTCACGTGAAACAGCACAGCGACCACGAGCCAGCCAAACCGTTCCCGGCACCGTTTCCCCTATTCCCGATCAGGGCATTCTATGCTAAGATAGGCACATAATACGCCAGGCAGCACCTATGAACCAGCGACGGCGGCACGCGCAGCCTGGCCGGCAGACGTGATACAAGCAGGAACGCGAGGCTCGGAATGTCACATGTACGGACGCGTCCACTGCCACGCCAGCGCCGCTTTCGGACGCAGGCCCTGGGCCTGGTTGCCGGACTGGTTGGCGTAACGGCCATCGGATGGCTCATCGCGCTGGTTGGCTGGAGCCGCAATGGTGAGTATACCCTCCTGGCGATGCAGCGGGTGTTCACGGAGTCCACCTGGATGATCGCTCCGCATCTGCTGCCCCTGACCCGGGGGATGGCCGGCTGGGGGCTCTTTGTGGTGCTGATCAGTTGTCTCCAGTGGGGGGCTAATCCCTACAGTGCCTACCAACTGGCCCGCTCGCAGCAAATCACCTGGCTGGTTGCGGCGCTGATGCTGGCGATCTGGCTGGGGGTCTCCGCATTCGACTGGTGGTCCACCTATGTCGGACTGCTGGTAGAGCCGTGGGCCCAGCAACTCGGAACCATCGGGCGCGCCCTGCTGGCGCTCGGATTTGCGACGGGACCGGAGGCGCTCCTGGTTGCGGGCGGCGCCCTGCTTCTCGTAGGATGGAGGCAACTATGGACTACCTCATCACGTTAATTGCGCGCATGCTGGCCGGGGATGGCATCGCCGCATTCGAGATCCTGATCTACACGATCGCGCTGGTGCTGGCGCTGGGCATGGTGCTCCATCTGACTGCCGGCGTCCGGGAACGCCGGCGAACTCCGGCACCGGCCACCGGTGCCACACCGCCGGTCTCGGATGCACCGGCACCCCCGGTGCGGGATACGACAGCGCAGGGACCGGTTCCGCTGGCATTCCCCCAGTTCTGGGATGCCCTGTTTACCGCGGCCCATCTCAATCTGTATGGCGCAACGGATAGTGGCAAAACCACGCTGGCGCGCGCGCTCTGGTGGGATGTTCAGCGGCGGGGCGGAACCGTTGCCCTGATTGCGACCAAGGCCCGCGATATCTGGGGAGTACGACCCATCGGCATCCCCACCGCAACCAGTGACGGCTATGGCGAAGTCGCAACCGTGCTGCAGGCGCTGGCACGGGAGATTGATGACCGCCGGCGGCGGCTCTTCGCCGGGGAAGACCTGCCGGCACTCTGGATCTTTATCGACGAGGAGCGCGACATTGCCACCCATCCGGTGACCAAGGGAGCCTATGCCACGTTCAAGCAGCGCACCACCTCGATTGCCCGCGAACTGGGGGCACACGTGGTCACAATGAACCAGAGCAACCGGGTTGGACAGACCGGCACCGAGGGCGCCGGTGATTTACGCGAGAATGCGCTCTGCATCCGGGTGCGCAAAGATCATGCCTACCTGCTCACTGATGAGGAGGGGACGGCCTATCTCTGTACGGCGACCAGCCCCGTGCTGGACCTGGCCGAACGGACCCTTCCCACCGTGAACTGGTTCGCCCTCCCGGAGGCGGCGGCAGGGGCGGAGGCCTGCCCTCCCGGAGGCCTCCCGGAGGCCGCATATGATGGGAGCAGGAGGCAGGTCGGCCTGCCTGAGGCGACATGTCCGCGCGGGCATGCGCTGACGGAGGGACAGATGCTTGCCTGGCGCTGTCCGATCTGTGCCGCCGAAGACCACATCTATACGGCGGGGAAACGCCCGGGGTATTTTACCAAGGAGCAACTGCGGATGGCGCAGGCCCGGCAGGAGGTGCTGCTGAGCGTCAGCAGCGCTGCGACGACCGGGGAATGGGGCGAGGACCCCACCTGATGACACGTATCCTTGCGTTGACCAATCAGAAGGGCGGGGTTGGCAAAACCACCACCGCGTGTAATCTGGGGGCGGCCCTGGCACAGCGCGGCCGGCGTGTCCTGCTGATTGACCTCGATCCACAGTCTAACCTGACCATGTGCTTCGGGCTGAAGCCCTACGCGCAGGAGTATACCGCCTACCAGGTACTCCTCACCCCGAAAGCGGGGGTTGGCCCGGCCATCCAGTCCATGCGGGAGCGGCTGGACCTGGTACCCGCGCAACTCGATATGGCCGCGGCCGAGATTGAACTCGCCAGCCGCGTGGGACGTGAAACCCTGCTCCGGCGCGCGCTGGCCCCGGTGCGGGCGGAGTATGACTACATCCTGATTGACCCACCGCCAAGCCTGGGCCTGTTTACGCTCAATGCGCTGGCGGCGGCAACCGAGGTGCTTATCCCGCTCCAGGTCGAGTTTCTGGCCTATCAGGCCATTGCCCAGTTACAGCAGACGATCGCATTGCTCCAGGAGGAGATCAACCCGACCCTGACGCTTGGGGGCGTGCTCTGCACCATGGTAGACAGCCGCAAGCGCCTGGATACCGCGATTGAGACCCGTATCCGCACCCTGTTTGGCGACCGGGTCTACCAGACCGTGATCCCGAACAATGTCCGGCTGGCCGAGGCCACCATGCTGGGGAAGCCGGTGATGGAATATGATGCAGCCAGTGCCGGTGCGCAGGCCTATACGGCGCTGGCGGAGGAGCTTGATCATGGCGCGACCAATTGATCTGGATGCCGCCCTGGATACCGCCGGTGAGGTGCAGCCGCTGCCGCAGGGACGTGGCCTGCGGGGGATGGTCGGCGCAACCGGGCATGCCGCGATTGAGGCCGGGACGGAAACGGCGCTGAGCCCGGCGGAACAGGATGAACTGGGCCGCTGTGAGGCGATTATCCAGCGGGGGCTGCGCACCTTTGTTGAGGTGGGCAACGCGCTGCTGCGCATCCGCGACCTGCGGCTGTACCGGGCCACGTATCCGACCTTTGAGGCCTACTGTCAGGAGCGCTGGGATATGGTCGCCAGTCGCGCCCGGCAACTGATTGGCGCGGCAGAAGTCCAGCAGAATATCGCCGAGGGAAGTGTTACCATGGTAACACTTCCGGAGAATGAGCGCCAGGTCCGCCCACTCGCGCGCCTGACCCCCGACCAGCAGCGGCAGGCCTGGGAGCAGGCCGTTGCGACCGCACCCAATGGGCGCATCACGGCCGCCCATGTGACCACCGTGGTCCAGGCGTTCCTGGCGCAGACCACGCCGCGCGCACCGGAGCCAGGCGACCAGGCCACCACGGTCGCCGACCAGGCCTGGCCGGCGACCGTGGCGGCCATGCACCGCCACCTGGATGCACTCACCACCCTCCTGGAGCAGGCCGGCCGCATGCCGCCGGCGCAGATCCAGCCCACGGATCTGGCACAGGTGCAGACGCACCTCCAGAACCTGCTGGCACAGGTGCAGACCATGCAGGACCAGCCGGCACCCCACCCGGCGCACCCGGACACCGACACTGTTCAGCCGTAATCGGTTCCTGCCGGCAGCATTCCCCGGCCCGTGACAACCGGACTACCTGGTTATCACGGGCCGGACGCGGTCGTCTGGTCCACCGCCGGCCGCGGCCCCACGACCGCACCAGCTGCCGGCCGCTCCGCCACCTCTGCCTGGCCGATGCGCTGTAGCTCGCGTACCACATCGGCAAACCGGGTCTGGAGCACCCGATCCATGGCCGGCGTTGCCCCACACACCTGCCCATCCACCCAGGTTGCCCCCCGTAGCGCGATGCGTGCCAGGGACGGCAGATCGGCCCAGACCGCCGGGGCAATCCACGCCGGCCGCGCCTCCCGGTCCACCGGCGGCGGGGACGGTGGGGGTGCCGCGATCGCACGGATGAGCAGGTGAACACCGGACGGACCACACCAGCCGAGGCTGGTAAACATAATTTGGTTGGGTGGCCCGATGTTATTATTTAAGTTTGTCAGGATTTTTTACTAATTTCTTGCTTTCTGAATCCACCTTTCTTTCTAATTTTTTAATATCTTCTTGCCTTTCTTCTTCAATAAAAGTATCCCTGAT
>CAKZQX010000461.1 GCA_937141995.1 uncultured Chloroflexaceae bacterium
GGTACCGCCACTTTCCCTCCGATTGACGCGATATTGACGATGTGCCCGCCGCCCTGCTCCCGCATGTGTGGTGTTGCCGCCAGCATACCGTAGAGCGGTCCCCAGGCATGGATCGCCATCGCGTTCATAAAATCATCAACCTGCATATGCTCCACGGGGCCAACCTGGATCACCCCCGCGTTGTTGATCAACACGTCGATGCGCCCATACTGGTTGATAACCCGCGTGATCGCCGCCGCAACTTCCGTCCGGTAACGCACATCGCAGGGTACCGTCAGCACCTCCGCGCCCTGTTCGACCAGCGACTGACGCGCATGCTCCAGTTCCACCGGATCACGCGCCAGCAGCGTTAACCGGCCGCCTTCGGCGGCAAATTCGCGCGCCAGCGCCAGACCCAGGCCACGCGATCCCCCCGTAATCACGACCGAGCGCCCCGCGAAGCGCATCTGGTTACGCCGGCGCATTGCCGCGCGTCCAGCCAGCAGTGCGCCCACGCCGGCGGCAGCAGTCGCAAATGTTCTGATAGCCTTCATGCCGATACCATCTCCTCAATAACAGGAGTTACGCGGTGGTTCATCAAACTGGGCGTTTCACGCGGTGAATGGCAGATTCGCCTGCGGCAGCATGGTACTTCTTTTTCTCTTGTTGACGAAAAGTTGGCTGAAGGAGCCAACTCTTCGTCAACAAGAATGGTCTGTTCCGCCCTGCCGGAGGCGACATGACCTTCCAGGTCAGTGACCGCGTAAGTCCTGTCAATACCACGCGTTACGCGCTGCGCGTACAAATCAGACACATACTCCCACAACGGCCGTCTTCGCCTGCGGCAGCATGGTACTGTTTTATTCTTTTTCACAAAAATGTTGCTCTCAGAGCAACATTTTTGTGAAAAAGATCCGGAATCTTCCACCCTGCCGGAGGCGAATTGGCCGTTTATCCAGGCGAACACCTGGTTTGGAATCAACCGCGTAACTCGTATCAATAACAGAAGTTACGCAGTGAGCATGCAAACTAGACGTTTGTCCTGATGGAAGCCCGATTCGCCTGCGGCAGCATGGTACTTTTGTTAGCTTTCTTACAAAAAATTCACGTCGTGAACTTTTTGTGAGAAAGCATGGGTTCTTTCGCCCTGCTGGAGGTGATATTCGCCACTAAACCCGGGGTCGCCTGATCCATGGCAGCATTGGCCGTTTCGCGGTGTTCGCGCATGTCGTGTTGTTCGTGGTCCGAACACCCACCGCGTACCTCCTATCACTAACAGTTCGGGGTGCCATCTGGTTCTATGGCTGCAGAACCACTTTGGTACAGTTGTCATGCTTATGCTTAAAGAGGTCATATCCGCCGGGCGCATCCTCTAGCCGCAGCCGATGCGAAATCACAAACGTGGGATCAATTTCGCCCCGTTCGATCCGCTCCAGCAGCGGTTGCAGATAGCGATGCATATGCGTCTGGCCCATCTTCAGCGTCAGTCCTTTGCCAAAGGCCGCTCCAAACGGCACCTTGTCGATCATTCCGCCATACACACCGGGAATCGAAACCGTACCCCCCTTGCGACAGGCCTGGATTGCCTCGCGCAGGACATGCGGGCGATCCGTTTCCAGCATCAGCGCAGTTTTGGCCCGGTCGTACCAGTCATCAATCGCAGTGCCATGCGCCTCCAACCCGACCGCGTCGATACAGGCATCGGGGCCACGCCCGCCGGTCAACTCCTTAAGCTGGTCAATCACGCCGCCCTCGGCAAAGTTGATGATCTCGGCTTTGCTGCGATTTTGGGCCAGCGCCAGCCGCTCCGGAATGCGGTCAATGGCAATGACGCGCTCGGCTCCGAGCAAGTAGGCGCTCTGGATCGCAAACTGCCCCACCGGACCACATCCCCAGACCGCCACGGTATCGCCCGGCTGAATAGCGCAGTTTTCGGCGGCCATGTAGCCGGTCGGGAAGATATCCGTCAGAAACAACACCTGCTCATCCGCCAGGCCATCCGGGACTTTGAGCGGTCCCACATCGGCGAAGGGTACGCGCACATACTCCGCCTGACCACCGGCATAGCCCCCCAGTAAATGCGAGTAGCCAAACAACCCCGATGGTGAGTAGCCATACAACTGCTCGGCCATCCATGCATTGGGGTTCGAGTTATCGCAGAGCGCCCACATCTCCCGCTTGCAGAAGAAACAGTTACCACACGCAATTGTGAAGGGCACCACCACCCGGTCGCCCACGCGCAGCTTTTTTACTTCTGTGCCAACCGCGACAATCTCACCCATAAACTCATGCCCGATGATATCACCGCGCTGCATACTGGGAATAAAGCCGTCATAGAGATGCAGATCTGAGCCACAGATCGCCGTCAGTGAAACCTTCACGATGGCGTCGTGGGGATTTAGAATAGTTGGGTCGGGCACCGTTTCAACCCGCACATCGTGCTTGCCATACCAGCAAAGAGCTTTCATTCCCCGTCTCTCCTCCTACGTTGTGCCGGTCCAGCCGGGCGGGTCACTCGCCGGGAATGACTCCTCGGAAGCCTCCTGCACAACATCTTTTTCTATTCCGGGCAGATTACCCACCTCGGAACGATCGGCTG
>CAKZQX010000462.1 GCA_937141995.1 uncultured Chloroflexaceae bacterium
ATGAGTTGGAAGAGGCACATACGATGAATCGCGGGCTATTGCGCCAACTGAAGAAGGCTCAGATTGCCGCCGAAGAAGCGGCGCGTGCCCATGCCAAGATGGTCGTCACGCTGACCGAAACCATGCGCGAAAATACGGCATTGACCATTGAGCGGGATATGTGGCGCGACCGGGCATTGAAAGCCGGAGTCGAAATGGATGCGCCCTCTCCGATTGATCTGGGGGCGCTGGTGGGGGCCATTACCGAGGACGAGGCGAATATTATTCGGAAGGCAATGGCACGATTGCATCACCCGGATGCGGGCGGCGATATGGAGCGGATGAAAGCCTGGAATGCCGCGCTTGATCGGATTGAGCGCCGCCGGTAGCATCCGGGAATTACCCTATGCTGTATAGACGGCAGAACCCTGCCGGGTGATAATGTCAGTCTATTTGCATGAACGTATGTCCATGGCCTGAAATAAAGAACGCTGCCGCTATGCTGGTACTTTGCCACGATTTTCCTTCGCAAATATGCTGTAGTGTAGTAAAATTACTCCATACAGGTTGATAGGAGTCAGACGCCTATCTTCAAACCGAACACATTTGTCCAGACATTGGTTTAACAAAGTGCAGACTGGTTTCTACAGGTCTACCGTGTGCAATGACCGGACAGCGCCATTGCCCCGGGTGCCGAATAGCCGTAAGACTGTGCAAAGTGTTGACAAATACTGTGCATTGTGGTACATTATTTTACGAAGTTTTAAGATATTTGGAGCTTTCGCGCAATCACGCTTGCTCTTTCACGCCCGATGATCGCGATCATCTGACATACATACATTGCATAGCTGGATAAGTAGGAAGGAATCTTCATGACGCGCCTGTACGTGCCTGCCACAGTCGGGGCGGAAGTTGCGCACCTGTTGAACAAAGCGTTGCGCGATAATCCTCCCCCTGTCGCTAAAAGTCTAATATTGACGCCTAATGGAAAAACATCGCGGCGAATTGGCTCGTATCTGCTCGATCTGGGGTATGTTACTCCCTGGCAACTGGTGTTAGCCCTGGCGGAACAACGTCAGGCAGCCAGCGAAAATAGAAGATGCAAACTTGGTGATATTCTGGTGCGCCAGGGGTTTGTAAATACACAGGTGTTGGTGGCGGCGTTGTTGGTCCAGATGATTGATCGTCTGTTTGACCAGGCATATGCATCACACCGCTTTCTGGGAGAAGATCTGATCGCGCGTGGTGTGCTCTCGCCGGCCCAGCTCGCGCCGGCCCTGGAGTTGCAAATCTGGCTGCGCCAGCGGAATATGCAGGTTCGCCTGGGTGATCTCCTGGTCCGGCAAGGAGTGGTGGATCAGCAGATGCTCGGCATTGTACTCCAGACCAGCATGGCATCTGAGGTTGCGTTTGTGTAACCGGCAATATTGCCATGGTTTGTTACGAGAAGTGGTTGTAAGCTGGGGGATTGCGTGTTCACGCCGCTGTGCTTCACGCCTCCCGTACTGTCTCATCCTCTATGTCGGCAAAACGTCGTCTAAAGCCCTCTGGAACCCGCGTCGGGCAGCGTGCCTGGTAGTTGAAAAAGACGATACCGGTTTTGGCGCGGACGACCTCTTTGCCTGTGGCTTTGTTCGTCACTTGGTAACAGATATCGCACCCATAGGAAACAAAGTCAGTCAGGGCAATCTTTACGATCAGCGTATCACCGGGGAACCCCTCCGATTTATAAACAATGACTGCATCAGATAAGACAATGCCGCGCCCCTCGATATCGAGTTCGGTGTAACCGTACGCGCGTAGAAAACGTACCCGGGCCTCGTGGATGAGCGTGAGCACGGCATCGTTTCCCATATGCCCACCATAGTTGATAAAGTTGATATAGACTGGAAGCTCTGTCGTAAAGATGAAGTGCTCCGGCAGTTCCAGTGTCACCCGCGCCATAACTGTCTCCCTCATACGTCTGTAGTTTGACGCGCCAAGTGTAGCCGGAGGTGCCGAATTTTGCAACTACCGACGGCATGCGAAGATCCCAGGTCTGCACCTGGGATCTTCGCGGTAGCATCGTGAGCGCTTCAGCCTGCCGCTGCTAGCCGCCCTTCCCGTAGTCGGCTTCGAGTTCGCGCAACTTCTCGGCATACTCGCGGCGCTTCAGGATGCGGAAGATGTAGAAGGCCGCTGCGATTGGCAGTAGCGAGCCCGGCCAGATCCAGACTTCAGCATGGGCCATAACACTCAGCATAAAGACAAGTGTAAATCCGATGACAAACACCAGTCCTGCCGCAATATAGACCTCGAAGCGCGTAGCGTTGAGATAGCACTCATCGCGGGGACTGAAGCGCGTAGGGTGAACCATAGCTGATCTCCTTGCAGGTTGTAGAAACTCCGCTGTGTTTGTATCTATGGTAACATGCCCGGCGCTTTGACGCTAGAGGCAAAATCTTTGCATTGCCTGTCAAAAGGGCGTGCTTTTTGCACAACACTGCTGCACACCCCCGGCTCACCCGGTCACCGTATCACTGCGGCGGGTTCGGGCACCACCATGCTGCCGCAACTGCGTATCCGCCAGCACCTGAGCGTAAATCGTCTCAATCTGGTGGGCGGCGCGCTCCCAGGAGAACTCGGTGACAGCGCGGGTGCGACCGGCGCTACGCAACCGGGAAGCCAGTGCGGGATCTTGCAGTACCAGCGCCAGCTTATCGGCCAGATCGTCCGCGCTGCCCAGGTGGGCATACATACCCGCGTCGGCCAGGATCTCGCGGCTCACGGGCGTGTCAAACGTCACCACCGGCAGCCCCATTGCCATATAGTTACTAATTTTCCCGCTGCCCTCTGTCAGGCTCATCTTGGGGGCTACGGCTACATCACCCAGCGCCAGGTAGGAGTGTGCATCTTTGTAGAAGATCCGCCCCGGTAGCGTCACCCGGTCGCCAATGCCCAGCGACGCGGCGTAGGCGCGGTAGCCGGCCGGGTCGGGGTAGCCCATCACCAGGAAATGCAGGTCAGGGAGGCGGGGAAGCAGCCGTTGGGCCGCCTCCAGCAGCAGATTGGTGCCCTGGTAGGGCGCAAGCAGCCCCAGGTAAACAACAATCCGCCGGTTCTCGGGAATGCCCAGTTGGGCCAGGAGTTGCCGGCGCTGCGCGGCCCAGGCTGTCGGGTTATCCGGCGGACGGAAGCGCGCGGTGTTGACGCTGTCGATCACGGTATGCAACCGCTGGTCGGCAACTGCCTGCTGCCGGCGGAGCAGGGCAGCGGCATTATGCGTCGAGGTCATCACCGCGTCGGCGTGCCGGTTGATCTGCCGCTCCAGGGCGGCGATGGGACGGTAGAGTGGGCTGGTTGGCGTTAAAAAGCCATGATCGATCATCTCGCTCGTCAGGCTGCCCTGGTAGTCGAACACCAGCGGCACGCGCAGCATTCGCTTGAGAACCGCACCAATCAACGCACCCTCGTGTAGATGTGCGTGGATCAGATCGGGGCGCAACGCCAGCGCTACCCGCAGGCTGCGCCACGAGAGCGCACCGTCGAGGTAGAGCTTGTGGCGGGACGAGCCAACCATCGCACGTTTTACCCAGGGCACATCCCAGGAGCGGCGAATGTCCATCCCCGGCATATCATCGCCGTTGTGGTAGGTCGTAAGCACCAGGCGATGTCCCAGGCTTTGCAGCGCCTTCAACTCTTCCCAGATCCGCACATGGCAGCCATAGTCAGCAAAGAAACTGGTTGGCGCAATCATCAAAATAGTGTAAGGCATACGGGGCCTCGTCTACGTAGTTTGATCGTCCGTCGGTGGGCGTATACTTGTAGCAGGGGGAACAACATACCGACCCTGGCTTTCTATCGTTGATCGTTATCCTCAACCGGGTGCATTGTACTCCAGGCCCGGTGACGATGCAATTCAACCTGCCTGATAGCCGGCTTAGACGGCATGCGGCGCGTTTTCAGGAAGATCCGCCGACGAACCGGTACGGCAGCGCAGGCGGCCGTGCGCTGTTCCGCCAGAGCCGATCTGTCAAACATCATTCACCGTGAAACTATATGAAAGAGATATAGTTGCGCTGTGTACTTTTTGCGTAAAAACTGTTATAATGAGTAAACTTGAGATATAAAATTTATATCAAGATGCGATGTTGCGTCAGGTTCGGGCCTGTTGTCTTTTACTCTCCTCTGCTATCCTCATATGTTCTGAAGTGTGTATCCGACAGCGCGCCGGCCCGGTATAACCCGACCGGCATCCTGGTGTTCGAAGCGGTATCATCCTTTCCCTGATGAATAAAAGCGTCTGCTGACCAGATGACCATCGGTGCAGTAGCAGTCTGCTGTATGAACAAGAGGTGTGCAATGCAAAATTATGACCAGGTATTGAGGACGCTCGGGTTTGGCATTGGGGTTATGCTGGCCGTGAGCCTGGTTTCTACTGGGATTTTCAAGCTCGGGTCGCCGGTAATATTTGGCATTGGTGCGCTGATCCTGCTCTGCGGTGGCCTCCTGATGATGATTGCCCTGGAACAGGGGCAGTAAGCGTTCCCAAATGAGCTTCCTGTCATCTTCCGGATAGTTGGCCGCATACTTATCGTCATTCAGTCGTGGTATACTTCCTGATAATACGGCAATGTTTCCCGTGTTGTGCAAACGATAAACTATGGCACAGCTCTTGCGACCACGGGTGTGCCGGGCATGCCTGAAACGCAGCCCTTTTGCTGAGGAGCTACCGGGCGTAGATAAGCGCGCTCTTCAGTTCAAGATGCAACGCGGTGATCAAGGAGTGCTGGTATGAGAGGAAGAAAACGACAAGATGAATGGGAAGATGATTGGGATGACGAGTGGGCGGATGATTGGGAAGAAAATGCTGCGCCCAAGTCACCTATCCAACGATTTACGGACTGGACTGGTTTGTCCGGTCTGTTTGCCAAAAAGCGGTCGGTGGAAGATGATGACGAGTTTGATCCGGATGATGATCCGGACGAAAGATCAAACTCGCGTGTTCAGGGTTTTGGCGACTGGGGCCGTCTCTACTGGCAACGTATGCTGGCAATTGTCTTTTTTGCAATTGGCCTGATTCTTATACTCCGGCTGGCAGTGCTCAGCATTTAAGATACAACCCGGTCTGATCGCCTGCCACCAGTGCCCCGGTATGATTTCCGGGGCGTTTTGCTGTTTGTGGTTAGCATGATCCTTCTTTTGCACGAAAATTGGCTGCCGGAGGCGACATGTTTTTTCGGATCAGGGACCACGTAGTGCGTGTGCATGTCCGCACTGGCCGTTTCGCGCTATTCGCTCATTTCGCGGCTTTCGTGGTCCAGACCTCACCGCATAACTCGTGTTCTTTAAGAGACTGTCTGAAAAGATGATGCGCGTCGGTCCCACGGCATGCGGGGTGCCC
>CAKZQX010000463.1 GCA_937141995.1 uncultured Chloroflexaceae bacterium
GACTCCCGCGCCGGGGCCGTCGCCCCATGACCAACCCGTTTCAGACAGGCTCTAAGCGGAAGGAGCGTGTAACCCGTCGGGTTACAGCGTCTACGACGTTCCCGGTGAGGTGAAGGTGAGTATGAGGTATGATGGAGGCTAATGGATCTTCCGGCCGTTAACGTAATCGGGACGAGCGCGGTGCGCGCCGCCGCCGCCGTCCCTGCCGGACCATCTGTGTCCAGGCCGCCGCGCTATCCGGTGGGTTGGCAATCTGCTGGTCGCTCATGCGATAGGACTGGTCATCGTTCAGGTGCGCCACCCGGTTGTGAAATGCTTCATCTTCGGGGTTGACCTCAGCGTAGCTCCACCAGAGCGACCATGCCAGGTACAACCCGCCGAGCAGTATGAGCACCACGATGGCAAAGATCACAATTCCCATCCCCATCATGCAGCTCCCTCCTGTTGCAGTTTGTAGTAAATGCCGGCAGCCTCGGTGCGATTGTTCACGTTAAGTTTCTGATAAATGTTCTGGAGATGAAACTTGATCGTATTATCACTCACACTGAGACGTTGCGCAATCTGCGTGTTGGTTAACCCCTGGGCTACCAGGCTCAACACTTCGATCTCGCGCTCTGACAGGTCGGTGATGGTGAGATCGGGGCGTTGCCGATGGGTGCGTAGCCAGCGTTTGGCCGCCTGTGGGAAGACGAGTTGCCCCCGGTAGACCTGGCGAATGCTGGTAATGGTCTGCTGGGGTGACTCAGTCTTGAGCGCAAACCCATCGGCCTCTTTTTCCAGCGCCGACTGCATTGAGTCGCCATCATTGAAGGCGGAAAGCACCAATACTTTGGTGGGCAACTCTTCGGCGCGAATATGTTCCAGGCAGGTCAACCCGTCCATCATCGGCATCTGCAGATCCAGCACAACGACATCGGGTTGCAGGTTGCGCACTACTTTGAGTGCTTCGGTGCCGGTGCTGGCGGTGGCGACGACTTCAATATCCTCTTCGGCATCGATCAGCGAACGCATCCCTTCAAGGACCAGCGCATGATCATCAGCTAACACGACCCGAATCACCGCCATATCCCTATATCCTGGTTGCTAACAAGTGCGTGCCCGGTATGGCACGACAATCCGAACCTGGGTGCCGGCACCCGGCCGGCTCCAAATGTCGAACTTGCCGCCGAGAATACTGACGCGCTCGCGCATACCTTCCAGACCGATATGCACGCCCTCCTGGTCACTCAACACCTGATCAATATCGAAGCCGATGCCATTGTCGGCAACTTCCATGGTGATGGTGACGTCATCACTTGCGAGGGAAACGATATGTTGATCGGCGTGACCGTGACGTGAGGCGTTCGAGAGCGCTTCCTGCAAGATGCGGTAGAGGCCAATCTTGATGGGTAGCGAAACATCGGGTAGCGGCTCCGTGACTTCGAGCAGGATTGTGCTCCCGGTCGACTCTTCGTGCTGCATGATCAGCCCTTCGAGGACGGACAGCAGATCCCGGCGCTCAAATTCCGGCGGACGAAACGCGCCCATAAATGTACGGATATCGTTGAGCGCATGCTCAAGCAGGCGCATACTGCTACCAATGCGTGCGATATCTTCGGCAGCTTCGCTTCCAAACCGGCGTTCCAGTTGGCGCTGCGTAATACTAAGCTGGGAGAGGGCGGCAAAAGTATTTTGCACCGGACCATCGTGGATATCCAGAATGATCCGCCCGACCTCACGTTCAGCAATCTGCAAGATACGCCATGATGTCTCGCGCCCATGATCATTGGTCTTATTCGCTAGAGGTGTTTCGGCAAGTTCTACCAGAGGCATCATTGCCACTCCTTACTCATGCATCAATCATTTGTGAAATATGTTACAGCCTGGTGAACAGTGTGCCGGCAAAGGTCACTCCTGCTCATGCGGCTGGGTTACCTGATGTGACGTTGACTGTCGCAGGTCCATGTATATGCTTTTGAAGCAAATCTATAAACTATTATACACGATCCGCACCATTTCTGGCGATGTTGTGGTTGCCCCCAGGACATAGTCGTAAATGCAGCCGACGCTCGGTCTGGTTGGATCAATGTGTGTCATGATTGCTTTAGAGGTTAAGTGATACGACGTACGCGGTCCCCCTTTGGGTAGCGGATATCGCCTCCGGCAGGGTGGAATGTTCCATCCTTTTTCACGAATATTTTGCACAATATGCAAAATGTTCGTGAAAAAGAACATTATGTACCATGCTACCGCAGGCGAGTCGGGTTTTCATTGGGTCAAACACCCGGTTTGAACACGTACCGCGTAACTCCTGTAAGTGAGGTTTACACTACAGTCATTGTACGGTGTCATCGGGTTTCTTCCATAGGTCTGCGGTCCACCTGTGGATTGGTACCAGGCTGTTCCTCTATTATACCGGGACGAGTTTCAACACCAGAACAGCTTGTCAGGCACCTGCGCCACCGGCTACGACGATATCTTGCCGGGCAGCCCAGCGGTCCAGATCCTGGTGGTTGATCGCCGCCGCCATCAGATCAGGGAAGAGGTCGGGCGTGCAGGCGAAGGCGGGAACGCCCAGCTTTGCCAGTTCCGCCGCAATGTGCCGATGGTAGCCGGGCGCGCCGTCGTCACTCAGCGCCAGCAGTGTTACCATCTGCACCCCCGCGTTGACCAGGGCGGACGCGCGCTTGAGCATCTCGGCACTATTGCCGCCCTCGTACAGGTCGGTGATCAGCACCAGAATGGTTTCTTGCGGACGACTGATTAGTCCCTGGCAGTACCCCAATGCCCGGTTGATATCCGTACCACCGCCGAGTTGCACCCCGAAGAGCAGATCAACCGGGTCATGCAGATCCTCGGTCAGATCGACGACTGAGGTATCAAAGACAACCATGTGTGTTTTGACGGCGGGCAGGGAAGCCAGGACCGCTCCGAAAATGCCGGAGTAGACCACCGAACTTGCCATCGAGCCGCTCTGGTCCACACAGAGGATGATATCGCGCAGGGCGGCGCGTTTGCGCCCATAACCAATGCGCGTTTCCGGCACAATGGTGCGGTAGGCGGGTTGATAATGCTTCAGGTTGGCGCGGATGGTGCGGTTCCAGTCGATTTCGTTGTGGCGTGGGCGGCGGTTACGGGTGGCGCGGTTCAGGCTGCCCAGGACAGCCTGGCGCGTCGGGTTGGCGAGTTTACGCTGCAACTCCGCGACAACTTGCCCGATGACCGTACGCGCCGTTGCTTTGGTCTGTTCCGGCATTACCCGGCCCAGCGAAACCAGGTTGGAGACCAGATGCACATCAGGCTCGACCGCCTCCAGCAGCTCGGGCTCGAGCAACATCTGGCGCAGGTTCAGCCGTTCCAGCGCATCCTGCTGCATTACGCGCACAACCGAGTTGGGGAAGTAGCTGCGAATATCGCCCAGCCAGCGGGCCACATTCGGGGCGGAACCGCCCAACCCACCGCTCCGGTCGGCATCGTAGAGCGCCTGGAGCGCGCCATCCATCGCGGCATCCGCGCCCTGTAGCGCCATGCCGGTACCGTCGGCATTGCCGCCGCCCAGGATCAACCGCCAGCGACGCATACGTTCGGCGGATTCGGGCGTGAGATCGTTGTTTGTTGTCATGGGCTACGCTCCTCGCTCTTCATTGCATTTTCAGTGCTCAGTGCTCAGTGCTCAGTTCTCGACTAACGATCCTCAATCTGCCAGTCGATCGGCGGCTTGCCGGCGGCACGCAGGGTGGCATTGATCTGCGAGAAGGGCCGGCTGCCGAAGAAGCCGTTGTTTGCCGAGAGCGGCGAGGGATGCGCCGATTGCACCACCGTGTGCCGCCCGGTGTCGATCAGTTTGAGCTTCTTTTGCGCATAGCCCCCCCAGAGCACAAACACCACCGGGTCGGGTTTCGCATTGACGGCACGAATCACCGCGTCGGTAAACTTCTCCCAGCCCTTGTTCTTGTGCGAGTTGGCCTGGTGCGCGCGCACCGTCAGCACGGCGTTGAGCAGCAGTACGCCCTGCTCGGCCCACTTCACCAGGTAGCCGTGGTTGGGAATGCGGCAACCCAGATCGTTCTGCAACTCCTTGAAAATATTCACCAGCGAGGGCGGCGGCCTGATCCCGTGGCGCACGGAGAAGGCGAGCCCGTGA
>CAKZQX010000464.1 GCA_937141995.1 uncultured Chloroflexaceae bacterium
CCGGTTCCGTAACGACGTACCGTCATTCAACGACGACGTCCAGGGAACGGGCGCCGTTGCGACGGCCTGCGTGGTCGGCGCCCCCGGCGACCGACGCGACGAAGATATTCGCCAGGCGGGCATAACCATGGCCGGAATGTTTGACTGGATGATCGTGAAAGAGGATGACGACCGGCGCGGGCGCGCCGAAGCTGAAGTTGCCGGGATGCTGCGCGAGTCAGCGCAGGCCGCCGGGATGCCGGCCGAGCGCATTACCACTATACTGAATGAACAGGAAGCGGTGCGCTACGCGCTTGATCAGGGTGAACCCAAAGACCTGATTGTCATTTTTGCGGATAATGTGACGGCAGTCTGGAAGGAAGTAATCTATTACGGCAAGCCGGAAGCCCAAAACCTGTGAACCGGATTTTGTCCCAGCCGCAAAGTTGTAGTAGAATAGGCCTACTTGTGACAATCTGTACAGAATACACTTGTCCGGGCAAGCTGCGTGAGGGGCGTAGCTGCGAAGGGGTGCAGCTACATTTACCAGAGGAGGTAGACCAATGACTACAGCCAAAGACATCATGAGCACCGACGTCGTTACCATTCAGTCCAGTGCTACGGTTGCCGAAGCCATCCGTCTGATGAAAGAGCGCGGACTGCATGCGCTGATTGTGGACCGGGCAAATGATAATGATGCGTATGGTATTGTAACCGACGCCGATATTGGTTACAAAGTTGTCGCCTACGAGAAAAATCCGCGTGAAGTCCATGTGCATGAGATTATGACCAAGCCGTGTGTCGTTGTTAATCCTGACCTTGATGTGGAGTATATTGCACGGTTGTTTGCCAACCTGCATATCCATCGCGCCCCGGTAATCAAGGATCGCCTGATGGGGATTGTCTCGCTGAGTGATATTCTGCACAAAGGCATGTAAATCAGGGCAACGTCAGCATTACTCGCCAAACCAGAGACGGCCGCAGTCGGAGCTTTCCGGCTGCGGCCGTTATTGCGTCCTGACCCCGCCATTAGCCAATCCAGGTCGCACCTCGACATGGGTGCCGCCGGCAGCCCCCTGCATGCGTAGCGTTTCGGTGGCAGCAAAAACCTGCTGGACAAAGGCAATCAATCGGTCAAGATCCTGCGTGACGAGATAGGGCGTGATTGTGTGAAAGCTGGGGCGCGCCGGGCCGGTCTGCGCGATTAAGGCCAGGGGATATCCTCCTGGGTGTATTCATTCTTGCTATTATCGCTCATTGTAACGCAGGGAAGTCGTGGACAAAGTGGGCCTGATCGAAATAGCAACCACCTGATGCAGCGGATGATCCACGGGGAATACGCCGACAAGCGCCACCGCGATCCCGGTAATGCCACCAACCAGCAGCAACAGCGTCCCGCACCAGTCGCGCAGCAGAGCCCCCATTCCCAGCGTAAAGGCTGTCAGGCATACGCCACCGGCAATCAGGCTACCATTGCCCCGGCCCAGGGCGAGACGCCGGCCAGGCCCAACTCGGAGATGGTGAGGTTGAGCAGCGAGAATGGCCCCCGATAGCGGATGAACGCCGGCAGGGTACCCAGGGCAATGCTGCTCACGCTCAACAGACCGGTTACGGCTACCAGTACCATCTGCCAGTTGGCGGATTGCGCATGGCCGGGTATGCTCTGCCGAGACGGCCGGTAATCTTCCGGTTGGTGTGATGCGGATCTCATATTGACGTGCTAATCACCACCGCGCCCAGCACAATTACCAGCAGCAAGCCCAGCGCGGCCAGTGGTCGCCAGCGGCCCAGGTTGCTGAACGGGCCGCCGGGACGCACCGCGAGATGCGCCACGCCCACCGCCAGCAGGCCCAGAATCGGGTGGAGGATAAAGGGAAAGCCCAGATACAACCCCCCCAGACCAATCGCAATGCCATAGATCCAGTAGATCAACCCCAGCACAAACTGAATATCAACCAGGATTGGGAAGATGCGCGCAGGCAGCGTGCGTTGCCGGTCCGGTTTCCAGGTGACCGTAAACCAGATGGCAGCAATCACAATCAAGAGTGGCAGGATCATCTCCCCAAAAGTGGCGTGAATCCAACGGATCGTTCCCATGCAGTCCTCTTCGTGCTATTTCAAATAGAACAAATTGCGGTATGTTCATTGTATCACAAAGAATGCAGCGGACTGCGGGCTTCAGCGGTGATCCAGGCCTCCTGCCGGTCAGGAAGGAGTTGCCTGCATCAGGGCCGACTGGGGACGCGCAGAAGCGCGTCCCTACCGCAAGCCTCTACGTGACACGAGTTACGCGGTGGGTGCTCACACCAGACGTGAAACCAGGTGCAAAACCGGTTTCGCCTCCGGCAGGCGGAAGAGATCAGATCTTTTTCACAAACATGTTGCGCTTCGTGCAACATGTTTGTGAAAAAGATACAAAGAGTACCATTAAAGGCTGCATCAAGTGGTACATAGGTAGTGTTGGGCAAGTCTCGCAGAAGATCGGCATAGATCCGTCCACGCATCGGGTCACGAAAAATACGACTCACCGCTCCAGCTACTTCCGGCAGTACCAGCCACGGCTCATACAGCGCAATAGTGCGTGCCTGGATAGTTTCAAGGAGATCGCGACACACAGCGTAATCCGGGTCGTTTGGGCTGGCCCGTCGCAGAAAGACGCTGGCATCAAGAGTGAACATGATCGCTCCCCTCCAATGTCTCCTGACGCGTACGCCGGTCTTCCAGGAGTTGCTCCGTCGCACTGGGGGCCGCCGGGCCGAGCGCTTCAATCGACTGCCAAAAGGCTTCAAGCCGCGTCCAGGCATCCGTTGCACTGCTCTCTGTCGCCGACGCTTCGCGCAAGTC
>CAKZQX010000465.1 GCA_937141995.1 uncultured Chloroflexaceae bacterium
GGCCTACCTGCTCATTTATGATACAGGTATGGTATTCTATGGACTGGCATCGGCCTCGACCGTGGGGTTGACCGGGGCGCTCTTCGAGGCGCTAAACCTGGCACTGGTTGCGGTGCTGCTGTTTATCAGCCTGGCGCTGCTGGAACGACCCGATGGCCGGACGCCGGGGGTGGTCCGGCGCGATCTGCTGCGTCGCTGGCCGGTTGCCGGATTGGGGTTTCTTGGGGGTGGATTGGCGCTGCTCGGGTTGCCGCCGTTCAGCGGGTTTACCAGCAAGATGCTGCTCTACCAGGCATCGGCCCAGCATAACCGGGTGGAACTGGTTGCGCTGCTGCTGGCAACCGGACTGGCGAGTCTGGCCCTGCTGCGCCTGGCGCGGGACCGGTTGCTCGGTCCCGGCGATGAACTGCCGGTTGCCGAGCCGCTTATGCTGGGAGAGACGGAACTTGACCGCCCGTTTGCCCGCCGCCTCGAGCCGGAACCCCGGAGTACGGCGCTGCTGACGCTGCTGCTGCTGGTGATCTGCCTGGGAATCGGGCTCTACCCACAGCCGCTGCTGGCAACAATCGAAGAGGTTATTCGCGGGTTGACATTTATCCGGGCTATTTAATAACAGGAGTTACGCGGTGTGCGTTCAAACGGACCGTTTGCTCTCGATAACGGCGGATTTCGCCTGCGGCAGCATGGTACTTTTTTGTCTTTTTCCGGAACATTTGGCTCTCCGAGCCAAATGTTCCGGAAAAAGCATGTCACATTCCACCCTGCCGGAGGCGCATCGGGCCATTTGTCCAGGCAGACGCCTGGTTTGAAACCGACCGCGTAAGTCGTGCTAATAACAGGACTTGCGCGGTGGGAGCCTGGACCGCAAAAAACACGACATGAGCGAAAAACGCGAACCTGCCAGTGCTAACATGTTTTACACAATCCTGCGTTTGGCAGTGTATATCGCCTCCGACAGGGTGGAAGAGACCATCTTTTTCTCAAAAATTCGGCACTCTGTGCCAAATTTTTGAGAAAAAGGTAAAAGAATACTATGCTGCCGCAGGCGAATCGGGTTGTTTATCCAGGCAAGTGCCTGGTTTGGAACCGACCGCGTACGCTATGCCAGGAATGAATAACGCAATGATTTATCTTTATCGAATTAATACTGGTTCATGCGGCGGATGTGATATCGCCATCGGCGCGGCAGTTGTCGCCGATGCAAGCCTGGCATGGGCCGACTCGCCCTACAACGCCGATGCGTTGCTGCTCACCGGGCCGGTAACCGTCAGCAGTCGCGAGCCGCTCCTCCGGTTGCTACGCGAAGTGGGAGAACTGCCGGTGCTGGCAATCGGTCGGTGCGCCATAGACGGGCATCCCTTTGGGCGAGGCGGGGTGCGGGAACTGCGCGATCTCGTTGTCCAGGTTCAAGTAGAGGGCTGCCCACCCGCGCCCAAAGAAATCGCGGCGGCAATTCACTCAGCCCTGGGGCACAGCGAAGTATCGGCTGGCGAAGTGCCGACTGATGCAACTGATGTATAGTCAGTTATCAGTAACACGACGTACGCGGTGGACGATCAAACTGAGCGTTTCACCCGATGAAACACAAACCGCCTGCGGCAGCATGGTATCCTCTCGCAGAGGACCGCATAGTGTGTGGTATTGATATGAACTTTGAAGTTTTAATCCAAATATTGCCGCTCAGGAGTCCCGGCTTCAGCCGGCTCAGGCGTTCCCGGCAGTATGTCGCGGCCCCGGCAGGCATCCTACCGGCTAAAGCCGGGACTCCCGGACGTTCATATCCGGGTTGTGTGCTTAAACTTCATCAGTAACACTTGCTTGATAGACGATTTATGCTTACACAAACTATCATAGCTCTATTGATCTATCCCGGACTGCTGTCGGCACTCGGGTTGAGTCTGCTCTATACTGTTGTTACCGTCGGGCGTCCGGCGTTACACTGGCGTGCCATCGGTGCTGCCGGGCGTAGCGTCGAAGGTGGCATGTATGCGCTCAGTATTGTGCTGGCCGGGTGCGGGCTGGCGCTGCTCCCCTGGCCGCTGCATCCGCTTGCCCCCGAAGCAGGCGTGTGGCTCTGGGCCTGGGCGTTATTCGAGGGGGCATTTCTGCTGCCGCTTTTGCCGGGGTTGCTCGTGGGCACACCCACGGTTGTACGCGCGGCCGGCCGGGAGGCGCAGATCGGGGTTGCCGGTCGCGCGCTGCTCTGGTTGGTGCTGGCAATCGGGTTGCTTTTTCCGTTTGAGGGACGCCTGCTGACGCTTCCAGCATATCTGCTGATCATCGCTGCTGCCACTTTTGCCTTTCCTGCGGCTGTCGGCTGGGGGCCGTTTGCCGCCGAAACAACCATTACCCCTGGTGGTACTGCGCATGGGTTGGATCGGCACACCGCGATTCTGGCGGCGACGGCGAGTACCATCCGTACCGCCGCACTGCTGGCGGCAAGCCTGGTTGCCCTGCTTCCGCGTACGCTTGTTCCGCCCTGGGCCGAATTGTTCCTGCTGGCAGTGGTTTTTGTGCTGGTGAGCCTGCTGTTCCGGCGACTCACGGGGTTGCTGCCTCGCCAGGCGCTGCCGGACGCATTGCGCATCTGCTGGTGGCGTGTGCTGCCGCCGGCACTGACGGCCGGCGTTTACCTGGCAATCATCAGTTATCAGTAATAGGAGTTACGCGGTGCGCGTTCAAATGGGCCGTTTCCTCTCGATAACGGTGTAGTTCGCCTGCGGCAGCGTCGTACGTGTTTATCTTTTTCAGGAAAATTTGGCTCTCCGAGCCAAATTTTCCTGAAAAAGAAACGATATCTTCCGCCCTGCCGGAGGCGAAACGGGTCGTTCATTCAGATGAACACCTGATTTGGAACCGACTGCGTAACTCCTGTCAGTAGTCAGATGACCCATCTGACCAGGGATACCTGACCGTTTATTATGCATATTATAGAGGTTGAAAATCTAAGTAAGTCCTACGACGATCTGTCTGTACTGCAAGGTCTGACGCTGCGGGTAGCCAAAGGTGAGGTGTACGGTCTCCTGGGTCCGAATGGATCGGGGAAGTCTACCCTGCTCTACCTGCTGCTCGGCTTTCTCCAGCCATCCGGTGGTCGCCTACGTGTCCTGGGAAAGACCAACCTGGAAAAAATACGCGGTCGCATCGGCTACCTGCCCGAACGTATGCGCTATCATCTGAATTATAGCGCGCGCGAGTACCTGCATTTTCTAGGGCAGTTCAATGATATGCGCGAGGCGCGGTTGCGTACCCGTATTGATGAGGAACTGGAGCGGGTGGGGTTGAGCACGGTTGCCAATCGCCGCTTAAAAACCTTTTCCAAAGGCATGCTGCAACGGCTGGGGATTGCCCAGGCACTGCTGGATCAGCCGGAACTGCTGCTGATCGACGAGCCAACCAGTGGCCTGGACCCCGCCGGACAGCAGGAAGTGCTCGAACTGTTGAGCGAGGTGCGCGCGCGTGGTCAAACCATTCTGCTCTGTACGCACTATCTGGATGAGATTGAATATCTGTGTGATCGTGTGGGGATTCTGGCCGGGGGGCAGATTGCCGCCGAGTCCGAGGTAGCGCAACTCCAGGGGCCGGGGACCAGCATTGCCATACGGGTTGACCGGCTCGCACCCGAATTGCAAACACGGCTCAACCGCATTTCCCCGGCTGTTCGCTGTGAGAATCACACCATTGTGCTACGCCCAAACAACCAGCCCTTGCAGGCGGCGGTGCTGCGTGTTTTACTGGACGAGGGTATCACCATTCTGACGCTGGAGCCGCTGGAGCGCCCACTGGAGCGACTCTACCTACAGGCGGTACGTGGCGCAACCACCGATATAACCGAGGCACTCCCCGCAGGATTGTTAGAACCAAAATCGGACGAGTCACCCGATCTTGCGCCCCGGCGACCGGGTGAGGGTGACACGCTGCTCAACGAACTGCTGCACCGGGATAAGAAATCGGCGGCAAATGGGAGCCTGTTGCAGCAGGACGAAGCGTCAACAGAAGACCGAACCGACTGAGTGATGGGTTGAATGATGCGTACTCTTTTTCGTATGCTGCGTTTTATTGGCTTTACTCTGCTCGAATATCTCCGCTCCGGGCGGATCATGATCGATCTGATTGCCGCGACGATCTTCTTCGTCATCTTCCTGCGCCCTTCCGGAAAATCAATTGAAGCCGGTTATTTCTTTACCGTTACCGGAATTTTCATGCTCGGCCTGACGCTCTATACCCTCTCGGCAATGTTGAGCGTTGGCGACCGTCCGCAGGGCTACCTGCTGCTGACCCGCCGCCTGGATCGTACCAGTTACCTGCTGGGGTATTACTACAGTGCGCTGGCGTTGCTCGGTGGCATCTACGGGCTGATCTGTCTGGTGACGGCGTTCCTCAACGCGCCGCCTGATCTTACCCTGGGTAGCTGGTTTCTGGGCACCTTGCCGCTGCTGTTGAATGTCGCGCTGCTTGCAGCACTGCTGTTAATGCTCTCGCCGCTCGTCTTCTCGCCCGGCTGGCGGTTGTTTATCCTGGGGTTGATCGCGCTGGCTTTCTCCAGCAATTTTATTCCAACATCCATTTATAGTGCGCTGCCTGGAGTGATCCAGGTGCTCCTGGACAGTGCGCAGACCATTTTAAGCTGGCCGCTCGTCCCCGGGTTTAGCGGGTTTGCCCTGGCTGTTCAGCGCAACTATGATTCCTCGGCGCTGTTTATCATCATTGCCCAGGTAAGCCTGTTGATAGCGCTATTGGGGTTGGCAATCTATTCTTTTGGTCAGCGGGATCTTATGTTTAGTAATCAGTAGCCGGTCTGCTCGGATACCTTCTACTTGATCTTGTTTCACAAACATGTTGCACACAGTGCAACATGTTTGT
>CAKZQX010000466.1 GCA_937141995.1 uncultured Chloroflexaceae bacterium
TACTGCGCAGGTTCTGCTATGTGAACGGTAGTGGGTCATGGGGCGACGGCCCCGGAGCGGGAGTCCCGGCGTCAGCCGGTTCCGGCCACACACGGCTGAAGCCGGGACGCCTGGGGCGCGGTCCGGTGGCGCAGGGCACCCCGCATGCCGTGGGACCGACGCGCATCATCTTTTCAGACAGGCTCTTAGAGCGATATGGGACGGATTGATGAGGCTAAAAGTTTGCTCTCAAATTTGAAAAGCTGCTTGTGCAACAACATAATCTAATGTATCCCCTGCATTTTCAATGCTTTTAACCAGTACTTGCGCTCATCTTCCGGTAATACTGGTGCGGCCCAAATAATCGCTCTCTTATCATAGACAGAACAGACAAACACAGGACAACGAACAAACTGGTTATGCGATAACCGTGTGCCAGAGACATGTTGTTCTGTGTTTCTTTGTTCTCTGTTCTCTATAATCCCGTTGGACAAACGTTAGAATGCCCCGGCACCTGTCCCGGCTGCCGACACGCCTGCCGGATCTGTGCTATACTTACACCTGTACCGCATTACATACGTATCCGAGTGAGAGCAACTACCCTGCCGGGTGTGGCAGGGTTTTTAGCTGTTATAGAGTGGAGTATTGCTATTTCATGACCATACCTTTTGAAACGCTGGGGTTACGCCCTGAACTGCTTCAGGCAATTAGCGAGTCAGGTTATACCCAGCCAACATCTATTCAGGAAAAGACCATTCCCAGCCTGCTGGAGGGCCACGATGTGCTGGGGCAGGCCCAGACCGGCACCGGCAAGACGGCCGCGTTTGCGCTGCCGCTGCTGCACATGCTTGATCTGGAAACGCCCGGTGTGCAGGGGTTGGTGCTGACGCCAACCCGCGAACTGGCGCTCCAGGTGTCCAACACGGTCTATCGTTACGGCCAGCATCGCAAGATCCAGGTGCTGCCGATCTATGGGGGGCAGTCCTACAGCCGCCAGACCCGCCGCCTGGAACGGGGCGTGCATATCGTGGTCGGGACGCCGGGGCGCACCCTGGACCTGATTCGCCAGGGTCTGCTCGATCTGAGCAGCGTGCGCTACCTGGTGCTGGACGAGGCCGACGAGATGCTCAAGATGGGCTTTATCGACGATGTCGAGGCGATTATGAGCGAGACGCCCGAGAACCGCCAGACGGCGCTCTTCTCGGCCACGTTGCCGCCGCCCATTCGTCGCCTGGCCGATGGCTATATGCGCGAGCCGCAGTATATCACCACGGGTGAGAGCACCCGCACCGTTGCGCAGACCGAGCAGCGCTACTACCTGCTGGACGAGTCCTCTAAAATCGGGGCTGTGACCCGCCTGCTCGAAGTGGAGGATATCAAGAGCGCGCTGATTTTTACCCGCACTAAGGTCGGCGCGGCGGAACTGTCCGAGACGCTGCTGGCGCGTGGTTATTCCGCCGAGGCGCTGCACGGCGATCTCAGCCAGATGGCGCGCGAGATTGTGCTGCGCCGCTTTCGCCAGGGGCAGGTATCCATTCTGGTGGCAACCGATGTGGTTGCGCGCGGGCTGGATATTCAGGATGTCTCGCATGTGATCAACTTTGATATGCCCTTCGATGCTGAAGATTATGTGCATCGCATCGGGCGCACGGGCCGGGCCGGTCGTTCCGGCGTGGCGGTTACGCTGGTAACGGCGCGTGAGGCGCGGCGGCTGCGCTCTATCGAAACCTTTACTCGCCAGCCGGTGACCCGCGCGATGCTGCCCAGTGCCGCCGAAGTGCAGGCGCGGCGTGAGGAGCGTTTCCGGCAGGGTCTTGACCAACTGTTGACCCAGGCGGATCTGGACGATGCGCGCAGCCTGGTGACGGATCTCACTGCCGCCGGGTATGATCTGTCGGAGATTGCCGCCGCTGCTATTCATCTGGCACGTTCAGAGGAAGCTCAGCGGCCGATTGACGAAGTGCGAGAGCTGTCGGAGCGGCGTGAACGCGCTGATTCGGGGCGCAAGCGTCGAGCCAGTCGGTCCGCCGATGGAACCCGCCAGCCGCGCCGGTCACGCCAGGAAGTGCGGGAACCGGGTATGGTGCGGCTGACGCTGGATCTGGGCCGGGCCCACGGTATCCGTCCGGGTGATGTCGTCGGGGCCATTGCGAGTGAAGCCGGGATACCGGGACGTGGGATCGGTGCTATCGATATTCGTCAGAATCAGACCTTTGTCGATGTCAATGAACGTCACGCCGATAAGGTGCTACGGCAGATGCGCCGCAGCCGGCTGCGGGGACAGGTTATGAACCTGGTTCGCGCCGAGTAGGAACGTTCCGGGAACGGGCGCAGATCCGGTAGATTTATGCGGGTAGTATCACCAGAACTGCGCCCAGTAGTGTTGCAATTGTAATCACCGTCAACAACCCCGTCGGTGTATCCAGTGGGTGGGGCGAAGCCGGGTAGCGCAACGCCACCGCCAGGCCCACCAGGATCGTCGGCAGTGCCAGTACCCCGGCAAACAACGTCAGCGAAACGACCACCGCGCTTGCGCAAAGACTGCGGAGACGCGCCCGCGCCGCCCGGGCAGCATGCACAAACAGCGGGTCAAGCCAGACCATCACCCCGATGGGGACGGCAAAAGCCGCCACGATGTATGCCCCGGCATAGAGCGCCAGGTGCGCCACGGGTGATCCGCCCACTGCCCAGACCTGCTCAACCGGCAGTGCCAACCCCAGGAACAGGCCAATCGTCCCCACATGAATAACCTGATCCAGCAAGAAGCCCACA
>CAKZQX010000467.1 GCA_937141995.1 uncultured Chloroflexaceae bacterium
CGAAGCCACAGAGCACGCTGATCCGTCTATCCGATGTTGGTCATCTCTGCGCGCGCTGCGTCTCTGCGTTGAGAAAGAAATTTCGTTGTAGTACTAGGCAGAAGCAGAAGACGGCGTAGCTGACTTCGGCACGCGTGCCGCAATCTGCTGAAGCAGCGTCAGCAGTACCGTTTTGACGGTGGCGCGATCCGTGGCGATGCAAGGCAGCACCGGAATTTCGAGGGGGAGGCCCAGCCGTCGCCGGACATAGCTAACCGGCAGCGCGGCAGGATCATCCTGCTTGTTCGCGGCTACCACAAACGGTGCGTCGGTAATCTCGGCAAAGCGATCCATCAGGCGCAACGTCTCGGCGAAGTGACCGGGGCGGCAGCTATCCACCATCACCACATAACCCAGCGCGCCGATGCTCAAATGTTCCCACATAAAATCGAAGCGCTCCTGACCGGGCGTCCCAAACAGGTAAAGCGAAACCCGCTCGTTGATGGCAATCGTGCCAAAATCCAGCGCCACAGTCGTATTGTGCTTCAGTTCGCGTTCATCATCCGGCGTCACGTCATAGTCAGTGCTCACCGGGTCAATATCGCTGATCGAGCGGATAAACTGGGTTTTACCCGCAGCGTAGCTTCCGGTAATAACGATCTTGAGCTTCAATGCATTCATGGTAATCTCGCCATTCCTCATGCTACAAACCGCGGATCCGGCGCATAATTGCATTCAACAAATTCTGGCTGACCGATGGCTGCTCCTCGTCAACACCACCGTCTCCAGGAATGCCGTTTCCGGCAAAGGCTAACTGTGGCGTGCGCGCAGCACGCGCCGACTGCTTGGCGGCCTGAGGTCTGGGTCGTTCCGGCGGCATAACCTCCACCAGGCCGATTGACATTAGTTCGGCGACCGTACGGATAACCGCCTCAGTTCCCAGCCCGGTGGCGCGGCATATATCGCGCAGGTCTTTGCTGTTGGCAACCTGGCTCAAGACCCGCCACTGATTGACATTGAGACTCACGCCGCTTTTGGCATCATTGGGGACCGGCGCCAGTTGCAGGCGCGTATCCAGCGACAGCGACTGATAGGGCATGGCGCGCATGGGATCTTCACGCCGCCGCATCCCCTCCAGGATCAGCCACTCTCCATCATTTTCTATCCGAATTGAGCGTGTTTGCACCGAGGGGTTATGGCGAAAGACAAAGCCGGCATTATCCCAGGTGAGCATTTGAATCACCGCCTCATCACCCTTCGCCACAACCACTCGCTCGGTACCCCGTACAATCGCCGCATCGACCATCCGCCCGGCAGCCACATAGATGACTCCCCGTTCGTCCTCATTGAGGAGCAGCAGCACGCCGGTTTTTGGCCCCATGCGGAAGACCTGAATGAGGTCGCTGAGCGACATATCTTGAAGTGAACCTTCGAGGGCCATAGTAGTTCCTTAGCGATATGAAGAGAAATAAAGGGAAGAAGCTGAAGGTGTGGTATACGGCCTTCAGCCTCTTTAATTTACAAGAGTTACGCAGTGCGCCTTCAAACCGAGCGTTTCGTCAGATGGAAGCTGGATTCGCCTGCGGCAGCATGGTACATTTTCCATCTTGTTTCACGAACATTTGGCTCACAGAACCGAATGTTCGTGAAACAAGATGGAATCTTCCACCCTGCCGGAGGCACATCCCAGCCGGTGGATGGACAACCGCGTAACTCCCGTAATTTATCATACCATGGTATGATATGTTCCAACGTGTGTCTGATCGATGCGGGGTACTGGTGGGGAGTAGCATTCGGCACATCGTACCGAGCGCCTACACCGGATACTACCCGACAGGGTCAATCTGATACACGCAGGTGCTTGCACCGGTTGCGCAGCACTCGCTCTCTTTGCCCAACATGCGCTGGCCGGTCATGGCACTGATTGCCCCCATAAAGACACCCATGGTGAAGGCGCAAAACGGCTCACTCGAGGTGACACCGGCAGCACAGGCGCCCTCGGCCACCCGGATCTCATAGCCGCCATCCTCTTTGGGGGTTACACTCTGTACCAGGCAAAGACGCGTGCCATCGCCGCCCAAAGCCTGATCCAGCTTCTCCCGCAACACGGCAGCCTCCTGCGTCGTGCCCAGCAGACCCAGTTGTTCAGCCAGATCCTGTCCCCGCTGGCGACCGGCGGTAATGATCAACGCGCGCCCGGCCGTCTCCTCGGCAACCTGGCGGAGATACTGGAAGCAGATCAGGCTCATAAAATCACCCAGTTCGGGACGAAGTGTTGCGGTCATGGTGAACCTCCTTAGATTCAGGTAATGGTTAAGATAGGGCAACGACTAGTGTGGTAGTGCATCCGGTCCAAGTTTCGTTTAGAGTACCTGGCTAATTGATTTCACTGCGTCGCGCGCTTCCAGGCGAACCATACCCAGGTTGGCCCCCTCGCGCAGGTTGACGGCCAGCAGGCTCTGATCGCCGGCTGGAAGGACCATAAACAGGCCATTGGCCGCCTTGATGATCGCCTCATCGGGGAAGCCAATCTTCAACTCACCCGATACCCGGCGGGTGACACCGATCATCGTTGCCGCGACTGCGCCGACGCGGTCGGCATTGACATCGGCCGACATGCGCGATACCAGGACGATACCGTCCATACTCACGGCGGCAACTCCAGCAACATCATTTCCGGCGTTTTCGGCGAAGCGGTCTAGAATTTCTGCGATCTGATCCTGTCGTGATGCCATGGTGAAGTTTCTCCTTACCGTTCGCGTTGGCTCATGTCAGCGCGATGGTGATAGTATGATTCAGCGAATGCCGGCATTGGTGATCGTACGGTTCCCGGGTTCAAATGACACACCACCGGGTGTCACGGCTACAGGTGGTTATGGCTCAGGAATATTCCTTAATGATATGTCGCATCAGATCCAGCTCTTCCGGAGTGATACGGGTCCAACTGGAGATATGATGCAATTCGCTTAAAACCTCCTTACCGGTATCATCGCTATCCATTACCAGCAAGGCGTTTTCGAGGTTATCGCATTTTGCGCCCACATTTGGGCCACAGACGAAGCTGTGAAAGGCCACTTTCTCATCCGAAGTGAAGAAGGCATTGACCATACCCTTCCCCTGGTCGGAGAGTTCGTCGTAGGTGTCCTTGTAGACAATGCCATAGTTCGCCTCGCCCTGCCACACGCTGCGAATGACACTCATCCAGGACTCGCGGTCAAGCAGTTCCGCCGGTTCAATTGAACGCTGCTTCAGCAGATAGAGTGCGATATTGGAGGGCAGTAGACTGCGGACGGTCGCAATCTTCTCGCCCTGGAGTGCTTCGAGGGTGGGATTGGCAATCTCAGTATTGGCCACAAAGACCAGTTCGTCGCAGAGACCCTTTGGCTTCACCTGCGGGACAAATCCGCGCTGATCGATCAGTTTGAGGGTATCGGTAGGATTGGCATAGACAATATCCGCCGAGTCAAGCTGCGCATGAAAATCCTGGAAGTCCAGGGAAAGCTCAAAATGGACATCAAACTCCAGATGTTGCGTAAGATACTGGGCCATCCGATACCAGGCTTCAGGACCACGGGCGGTATCGTGCGGGCATACCATAAATGTGAATTTTGTCATCAGAGATATTTCCTTCCGCCAAAGCAGGAATCATTCACTTCTACTACTCTCCATGATAACCAGCTATTCTATGTAGTTGGTATAGGACTATTAGGCAGAACATGGTTGGTACTTACGGAGTGGGCGACGTAGTATGATACCGCTGTGTAGGTGAATATCCGGAAAAAATGCCGCAATGATTAATATAAAGTAAAATTGTAGTACTAAAATAGCGCGTATAAAACCAAGAACAGCGGAACACGGCACAACGCACATAGTATGTATTCCCAGTAGAGATGATGTTTGTCCTTTGTTCCGCGACTATTTATTCTTTCGATAGCCGTTTTAATAAAAATCAATGAATTGACAGGCAGGCTATAAGTTTGGTGTGTAAATTATTAAGAATACGTAGCTCCCCGTGAACGAAACTATAGGTATGCGCTGATTGGGAAATATCACATTCTCTTTATTGTCGGTTCCCAGGTCGCCACATCTCCATGCCTGCCCATGTCTTCGATCTTCTTCATCACACGAGTTACGCAGTCCCCCGCGAACGGAGCTTTTCGCCTCCGGCAGGGCGGAAGATTCCATGCTCTTTCACAAACATGTTGCACTATGTGCAACATGTTTGTGAAAAAGATTCATACAGTACTATGCTACCGCAGGTGAATCGGTCTTCCATCGGGTAATAACGTCCGATTTGCATGTCAACCACGTAACTCATGTTAATCACACGACTGACGTTGTGGACGTACAAAATCAGACATATACGCCCACAACGTCAGTTTTCGCCTGCGGCAGCATGGTACTTTCCAACCTGTGAGGGGATGACCTTCGACCCGACGTTGGCCGATGGCCGCCGAATGCTGATCATCATGACGGAGTTTGCCATCGCCGCGGAGAGCCAGGTGCTGACGGTGATCACCTACGGGATTGAGTGGCTCGATAGCGGCTCGGACTCCCGGCTGGATCATCCTAAACTCAGTTCAGCATGATCCAGCCCGGAGC
>CAKZQX010000468.1 GCA_937141995.1 uncultured Chloroflexaceae bacterium
GGCGGGATCTGCTTCAGCGCCGCCTGCACTGGTTCGCCTTCGTCCAGGCGCGACTCCATTGCATGCGAATCCCCCAGCAGCGGATCGGACTCCAGCAGCGGAGTAAATCGAATGCGCCGTCGTCGCCGTAGATAATCATACGCGGTATTGGTGGCAATCCGGTACAGCCACGCGGCAGCACTGGCCTGCGGGTCATGCTGCGCCCATCCGCGCATTGCCTTAACAAACGTCTCCTGGCAAAGATCCTCCGCCGCTTCCCGATCACTTACCAGACGGATAAGGTGCGCCAGCAGAGGCCGCCGATAGTCCTCGTACAGAGATTCGATGCCGCTGTAATCACGGGATTGTTGTATCATCGGCATCATTACGGATGTTCCCTCACAATCTGCATCGTCACACCAGCGTGGGTACGATACCTGTATATAGATCCGAAAATGGTTGAATACTGGTTGGTATTGTAACAATTCCGGCGTTACTCAGCATCGGACCAGAGGCTGTACCTGCGGCACGCGTGCGTCAAGACCAGATCAGACTGGAGGGGGAGAGAAAAATCAGTCGAAAGTATGATTTTCCACATACTGAAGTCCGCATTCTGGGGTTCACACTATAGAACTATCGGAAAAGAGTACATAGGTAAAAGTCATCACCTGCAATTAATGCTGCACACCAACGCATGCTCAAAAAAGCGCCGGAGGGAACCCAGGCAAAATCACCAGAATTTACGTTCCCCAGCCGGGATTGGGCAGATCCGGCACCGGCTCAACTGGTGCCGGCGGGGATGTTGGACGTGACGGAGCCTCTTCCGGCGGCAGCGTCGGCACCGTTGGAGTAACCGGCGGCGGCGGCGGCAGCGTCGGGGTGGCCGGCGGCGCGGGATCCGGCTCCGGTGGCGCTGCCGGTGATGTCGGGGTTGGCGGAATGACATTCCAACCGGGTGGCTTGACGGACGTTGGCGCACTGGTGGGCGGCGCAATCGGCTGCTCTTCGTCCGGTGGTGCAATGGCTGGTTCTTCCGGTGCGCGGACCCCCAACACCACACCGGCATCCGGCAACACCCACTCGTCTACCAGGGGTTGCGTGCTAATGATTGTTCGTGGGGGAACCTGATCAAAGATCTCCGGGATACGATCACGGGTCTGCATATCCACCGTATCGACGGCAATACCCAGTTGCTCCAGGGTTGCCAGCGCCGTATCCAGATCCATCCCTACCAGGTCAGGCATAAGCTTTGCCCCGGCCACGGGTGGTTCCGGGGTCGCAGTTATCGTACCCGTCGGGGTTTCGGTCGGTATTGCAGTCGGCAGGCGCGTCGGAATGGGCGGCCAGAGTTCGATGGGCACATTCCGAAACTGTCCGATGCGCCGCAGCACCGTGGCAATGTACAACGCCACATCATTCTCAAACGCCGGGGCATAGATCGGAATAATCTCCTCAACCGTGGTGACACCGCGCCCCTGAATATAGCTAAAGGCAATCAGCCGGTACCAGTCCTCGATGCCTTCATCCCAGGTTTCGTAGTCACGCCAGCGGCCAAAGCAGCGATGATACCCGGCGCACACGATGTTGCCGACATTACGGGTGGTTGAACCATTCGGCTTAATACCCGACCAGTTGGGATCGGTACCCGCCGAACTCTCGTGGATAAAAAAGGCCAGCGCCACAGCATTATCAATCCCATAACGCTCGCTGTGTGTTACCCAGGCCGGGCCGCTACCGGTAGCGGGTGAGCCATACGAGGCCAGAATTGCATCAATCTTTGCGGCGCTCAGGGAGGGCTTGCCGCGCACATCGGTCCACTCTTCGGGCGGCGGCAACCCCAGGTCAAGCGCAGTTGGCGTCACGGTTGGCGTCGTGGTAGCACTTCCCTGCGGCGAAGGCGCTACCGTTCCGGTTCTGGTGACAGCACGGCGATTGATGGATACAGCAATGGCGGATTCAGCGATTGGTGGGAGCAATGTTCCGCTGGTGACAGTAGTCGTGACGGTAGCAGTGGCAGAGATAACCGGGCGCAGCCCCAGCAGCGGTGGCGGCCCAATCGCAGCAGCACGGGCAACAACTGCGGGAGTAGCGGTAACAGCAACCGGCGCAGTGGGCGTCTCTACCTTCAGCCCCATACGTTCCATACTTACGCCCAGGATACCCAGCAGCAAGAGCAACAGCAGGAGCGAAGCACCCCAGTTCGGATGTCGCACATGCCGTGTCCTGGCGCGAACTGCCTTCCACCACGAGCGGACCATCGCATTCCTTCCCTGAATATCCCGACCACATACAGCGTGGCTGGTGCGTTCGCACCGCTGTGTCGAACGCGGACAAAGCCTTTCTGATTATACACCTGTTTTTTATAGAAACAAGACATAATCAGGAGGGAATTGGTGAATGCTGGATGACAATTGGCAACCAGAACAGATTCGCCCCCAGATCACTCGATCTATCGGACACAACAAAACGAGGCGCAATCGCACTACAGCGGATCAACGCCTCGTCCGGTAGGGACGCGCTTCTGTGCGTCCCTACTCATTATGACCTTTGAATTTTGAATTCGGACATCGTTCCAGGAGGTCCGAATTCAGCCGGTCCGGGCTTGCGTGGCAGTATGCAGTTGCCCCGGCAGGCATTCACCGACTCAAGCCGGGCCTCCTGTGAGTTACACGAGTTACGCGGTGCAGCCAATCCCAGCCTGGTACCAGACCCGAACGCCGGCTTCGCCTGCGGCAGCATGGTACAGTATGGAGCTTTTTGATAAAAATTTTGCACAACGTGCAAAATTTTTATCAAAAAGCTCGGATCTTCCGCCCTGCCGGAGGCGAATCGC
>CAKZQX010000469.1 GCA_937141995.1 uncultured Chloroflexaceae bacterium
GCTACTACCTACGGGACGGCGGCAGGGAGCACCAACCGGCATGGTGGGTGGGAGTGGTGGTAGTTCGGCGATCCGATCATCCAGGGTATGCACGGTGAAGGTATTTGCGCGCAGCCGTGCCAGCAATCCTGCGCGTCGCCAGGTGGTCAACTCAAACCGGTTGCCGTCGAAATGTCCTTCGCCTTTGAGAAATGGACGAACCTGCATATTGCGCACCAGGAACTGGCGTGGGGCGATTTCCACCAGATCAGGAGGTTCCTGCGGCGTAGCGCGTTTGCGTTTTTTATCGTGGGATCGGGCCATGGATTGTCGTCCAGGTTGTGTATTTCAGCATCAGACCTCACTGTTCAGCGATGCGGCGCAGCATCGGGGCGGTGTAGGCGTGGCAGATGGCAATTGCCAGCGCGTCGGCGGCATCGTCGGGTCTGGGGCGTGCATCCAGACCGAGGGTCAGGCGCACCATCTCTTGCATCTGGCGCTTATCCGCCGCGCCATACCCGGCAACTGCCTGCTTGACTGCCCTGGGCTTGTACTCGTAGATCGGAATATCGGCCTGGGCCAGCGCGAGGAGCACCACGCCACGCGCCTGCCCGACCGCCAGCGCCGTGGTGACATTCCGCGAGAAGAAGAGTTCTTCAACTGCGGCGGCAGCGGGATGATACTCGCGCAGCAGGCCGGTTAGTCCCTGGTAGAGCAACAGCAGGCGGTGGGCCGGTTCGCTCCCCGCAGGAGTGGTCAGCGCGCCGTGGGCAATTGATTGTAGCGTACCGCCCCCCACCTCTGCGACGACGCCCCATCCCATGATGGCCGTACCTGGATCAATGCCAAGTGTACGCATGCATAACCTTGTTGCTATTCGGGCTTATAATTATCGGCCATCTCATCGCTGATTTCCAAATTACTGTAAACCTTCTGTACATCGTCCAGGTCTTCAAGCTTTTCCAGCAGGCGCATGGTCTGGAGCGCCTCTTTTTCATCCGGCTGAACCATGGTCTTGGGCCGCATTGCCTTCTCAACATTTGTGATTGGCAATTCCATATCCGAGAGAGCCTGGCGTACCTCGTTAAGTTGAGTCCACTCGGTATAGATTTCAAGGGTTTTTTCGAAAACCTCGACATCCTCAGCTCCTGCGTCGATGGCCTGGAGTGTCACCTCGTCCGGGTCTAGTTCGGTGTCGGTGAGATCAAGCGTAATCAGCCCTTTTTGATCAAACATCCATGCGACTGAGCCGGGTTCGCCCGGACTGGCTCCGTTCTTGGTTAATGTTGAGCGAACATCCGAGTTAGTGCGATTGCGATTGTCGGTGGATGTTTCAATCAGCAGGGCGACCCCACCGGGCGCGTACCCTTCGTAATAGATCTCCTCCAGATCACCATCAGCACTTTTGCCCAGGCCGCGATCAATCGCGCGCTGGATGTTATCCGAGGGCATATTGGACTGCCTGGCTTTATCAATGGCCAGTCGCAGGCGAAAATTCATATCGGGATCACCATTGCCGCCATCCTTCACGGCGACGGTAATATCACGCGCCAGCTTGGTAAATAGCTTTCCCCGGCGCTGATCGACCACTCCTTTGGTGTGTCGAATCGAATGCCATTTGGTATGACCTGACATAGCTCCTCCTCGTATGCGCATTGGCTGCGCCTCTATTATAGCATATTCGTTTTTGGCAGTGCCGCGCTGTTTGCTTGCGTCTGTATTCGGAGCATGGCATAGTGAAAGCAGACTTGAGGAGGTGACGAAGTGGCGCAGCATGCCCGGTTTCGTTGCCTCCTTGCCGTATGCATTGAGAAGCGGAGGTGCTATGGGAGATGCGCTGATTATTCAGGATTTAACCATTGCCATGCTGGCGGCGATTGTGGGCGGGATTATGGCGGTACGGCTGCGCCTGCCGTCCATTATCGGCTACATGGTCGCGGGGATCTTTGTCGGCACTTATACACCGGCGATAGTGGGCGATCTGGAGCGCATTCAGTTGCTGGCCGAAATCGGTGTGGTCCTGTTGATGTTTGGGGTCGGTGTCGAGTTTTCGGTGGATCAGTTGCGCCGGGTGCAGCGTGTGGCTCTGACGGGCGGGCTTGGTCAGGTCGGGTTGACGATTCTGCTGGGTGTGGGTGTTGGCACGCTGCTGGGATGGCCCTGGGCCTGGCGCTTGTTTTTTGGCTGCATTATCGCCATCTCCTCGACGACGGTGCTGTTCAAGCTCTTGATGGATCGGGGCGAACTGGGTAGCCAGCATGGGCAGATTACAACCGGCATCTCGCTGGTGCAGGATCTAAGCACGGTGTTGATCATGGTACTGCTGCCGGCGGTGACGGCGGGGCAGGG
>CAKZQX010000470.1 GCA_937141995.1 uncultured Chloroflexaceae bacterium
AGGGCGCTGGTTACGCAAAGCGCGAATTGATGAGTGGCCTCAGTTGGTTAACGTGTTACGAGGTGAGATGAGCCTGGTTGGACCACGGCCGGAGACACCGGAATGTTTGCCCTATTATGACCAACGGCAGCGTGAAGTATTACAGGTGCGGCCGGGTATTACCGGATTGACCCAGATCTGTTATCAGGATGAAGAGAGTTTGCTTGGAAAGGAAAATACCTTTGAGAACTATGTGACGCGACTCTTACCAAGAAAGTTAGAACTTGACCGGGTATACATGCAGAAGCAGACAGTCTGGATTGACCTGATTATTGTATGGTCCACGCTTAATCCACATGCAGAAGGTCTCAAACGTCGCGTTGCAGCAGAACATCCCGACCTGGTTATGCTTGCGCCGACGACAGCATATAACAGGTCTTCCTGATCTGTATCCCTACCCGCATCTGCTATGTGTTTGCTTGATGATTGTTAGCAAACCACTGATCCTGATCGTGGAGGATCACTTTAGTGGGAAAGAGGGCATGATCAATGAACGCTACTTTCGGAAAAATCCTGATGATTGCCGGCCGCGCGTTTCTCGATGTGTTGATTGTCCTGTTGGCTTACACGACTGCATTTCAGCTTCGGTTGCTAAACTGGCAGCCAGATGATGAGTACCGTCTGGCATTGATTGGGATGGCATTGATCTATATCATTGTGGGGGCAATTTTTGGAATCTATCAGCGTCTCTGGACCCATGCCAGCCTCTATGAAACATTTGTGATTATCAAGACGGTCGGGGTGGCGACGATTGTGATCTTGATTGCCAATTTTTTCTGGCCGGGAAGCACCTCGCGTCTATCTACTTTGGCAATAGTGATAGGGAGCCTGTTTGTAATAATTGGTTTTATGGTTACTCGCTATCACTGGCGTGTCTTTCACCAGGTTATGATTCGCTTGCATTCACACCATGATACCTTTCACCGGGTGTTGATTATTGGCGCAGGTGAGGCCGGACAACTGTTGGCCCGGCGCATCCGCGAGTCGGCGCACTATCACCAGTACCAGTTGCTCGGCTATCTTGACGATGACCCGGCCAAAATTGGCCGGGTTATGCTCGGTATGAAGGTTTTGGGGCGCTGTGATGAAGTAGCCTACTGGACTGGGCGAATGCAGACGGATACGCTGCTCATTGCTATTCGTAATATTGAACGTTCCCGCCTGCGCCAGATAATCGCAGTCTGTCAGCAAACGCCCGCACGTGTACAGATCAGTCCGGATATGCTTGACTTTGCCGAGCCGTTGTCGATTCGGGATATTACGCTCGACGACTTGATCGGCCGACTACCAGTGGCAATTAATGCCGAGGAATGTCGCCATCTGTTCTATGGTAAGCGCATCCTGGTAACGGGTGCTGGTGGCTCAATTGGGAGTGAACTGGTGCGACAACTCAGTATGTTTAACCCGGCTAATCTTCTCCTGTTAGATAATAATGAGACAGGACTCTATGATCTTAGTAATGAGTTGCGCTGGATGGCGACTGAACAGCAGCATACAGTAGTTCTGTGTGATGTAACAAACCAGCAGCGCGTGAATGAGGTCTTCCGGAAGTATCAACCAGAAGTCGTCTTTCACGTTGCAGCATATAAACATGTGCCCATGTTAGAGGAGTATGTAAATGCAGCGATTACCACCAATCTCTGGGGGACGATGACGGTGTCGCAGGCCGCATTGGAATAT
>CAKZQX010000471.1 GCA_937141995.1 uncultured Chloroflexaceae bacterium
TAAGAGACTGTCTGAAAAGATGATTCACGTCGGTCACACGGCATGCGGGGTGCCCGGCGACACCGGACAGCGCCCCAGGAGTCCCGGCGTCAGCCGGTTCCGGCCACACACCGGCTGACGCCGGGATTCCCGCTCCGGGGCCGTAGCCCATGACCAAAGCCTTTTCAGACAGTCTCTAAATACCACGAGTTACGCGGTCGGTTCCAATCCCGGCATGTGCCTGAATAAACGGCCCGACTCGCCTCCGGCAGGGCAGAAGATCCCATTCTTTTTCACAAACATGTTGCACTGTGTGCAACATGTTTGTGAAAAAGATGAAAAAAGTACCCTGCCACAGGCGGATCTGGCTTCCATCTGCTCAAACGTCCGGTTTGTGTACCCACCGCGTAACTCCTGTAAATGACAGGACGTACGCGGTACAGCCTGTCCCGACCTGCTGTTAGACCACGAAACGGTCTTCGCCTGCGACCACACATATTGCCAACAACAACATCGAGGAAGACAAACCATGCAAAGGCAGTTGTTAACCGTTGAAGAGAGCCGCGAGATAAAGGGGCGCGGGGTGTGTATTACTCCCTTCCTCAGCCATGACCAGATGCCTGAGCCGCCCTGGTTACGGTTTGCCCGGATCGAGTGCCCCGATGGGCAGACCGGATACGCGCGCCTGCGCAGCGAACTGATCTATGATGCCACATCGCTGGAGAAGTTCTATTATGCCTGCTTTCTCAAGAACACACTCGAACAGAATGTTCCTGCTGGTGCAACCATATGGATCTTAGATGATAGTGAAAATGCATTACTTGCTCTGGCCCTGTTTCTGGCCGCTATAGCGTTACTGCTGGTGTACCGGGCGGTGATGTCCGAAGCATTAACATTACTGGCTGGTTTTATACTGGTTGCCCTGATTGTGGCGTTTGTGGTTACGCTCCAGGGGCGGTTGGTCCACATTCTGCCGTGGCGGCAGGCTGTGCGACGAACGCTAGCACTGCTTGTAATTTCGCCGATTGCCCTGGGGATTGGCGGACTGCTGGCGAACTGGTGGTTTGGCTAGAAATGAACACTCCACCCACCTACACCCGCCTCGCCGCCGCCTATGTGCGCGGTCGGCTCAAATATGACCCGGTATGCGCCGCCCAGCCGCACCTCTTCGCGCCGCCGCTGGATGCGCTGGCACCCGAGGCGCTGCAGGCGCTAGTTGAACTGGGGCAGGCCCACGGCCTGCGGTTGCATCGCTTCAAGTACACGATGGGGCTGCCGCGTGTGCAGAAGGTGCTCGGTATCCTGCGGGGCATGCAGCCCGCCGATCTGCTTGACATTGGCAGCGGACGGGGGGCATTTCTCTGGCCGTTGCTCGACGCCTTCCCCCACCTGCCCGTCACCGCTGTGGACACGCTTGACTACCGTGTGGCCGACATCCAGGCGGTACGCGATGGTGGCGTCACCACGTTAACGGCGCGGCAGGCCGACGCGATCACGCTCGACTTCCCCGACCGGCAGTTCGACCTGGTGACCATGCTGGAGGTGCTGGAGCATATCCCCGCCTGCGCGCAGGCACTGGCCGAGGTCTGCCGGGTAGCGCGGCGCTTCCTGCTGCTGTCGGTGCCATCGCGCCCCGACGACAACCCGGAGCATATTCATCTGTTTAGCGAGCAGCAACTGCGCGAACTGCTGCAACCGCATGCCGCCCGCGTAAGTGTGGAGCATGTGCATAATCATCTGATTGTAGTGGCGCGGATGCGCACCACTTCATACTGATTTATTGTCATAGCCACAGAGAACACAGAGGACACCGAGGTGATGAACGGGAACGTACCGTCCCTGTACCCATTGCGCCCATTCCGAACGGACGCCTGGTCATCGGGAGCCACGATTGTTTTGAACAGGCATGAAGTTGCCGGACAGCACAAAGGATACTCAGCGTCAATGACACCCATCCACAAATACCCGCGCACGCAGCATATCGCCGGTTCCGGCATTCAGGCCGGGGATGCGGGGCTGGATGTCGTCCCCTTCAGCCGGTTGGCCGGACGGCACCTGGTGGTTGAGGAGAAGATGGACGGGGCCAACTGCGCCGTCAGTTTTACGCCGGAGGGTAAGCTGCTGCTGCAGAGCCGGGGACACTATCTGACCGGCGGCCCCCGCGAACGGCAGTTTCATCTGTTTAAAGCCTGGGCCGGGCGCTACCAGGCCGAGTTGGGGGCGCTGCTGGGTGAACATTATGTCATGTACGGCGAGTGGCTCTACGCCAAACATACCATCTTCTACACCGATCTGCCGCACTACTTTATGGAGTTTGACATCTACGACCGGCAGGCGGACCAGTTTCTGAGCACCGAACGGCGGGCGACGCTGCTGCAGGCTGCGCCGTTTGTGGTCTCGGTGCGGGTGCTGCACAGCGGCACCGTGCCATCGTTGGCCGCACTACAGGCGATGATCGGGCGCTCGGCCTTTATCGCGGACAATCACCAGGCGCAACTGCACGCCGCCTGCGCCGAAAACGGCCTGGACCCGGCGCAGGTCCAGCGCGAAACCGACCCATCGTGGCTGATGGAAGGACTGTATATCAAAACTGAGGAAGCGGGCCGCGTCACCGGGCGCTACAAGTATATTCGGGCGGGTTTCCTGCAAACCGTGTTCGACTCGGAGAGCCACTGGCAGGAGCGGCCAATGCTGCCGAACCGCCTGCGGGCTGGGGTGACGCTGTTTTGAGGTATGCCATGGTTAAGGTGACAGCTATATGTGGACATTTAACAGTTACGAGAAGATAGCAGAGCAGCCACAGCAGTGGCCCCTCGACGAGGCCGGCGAGCGGCGGCTTGCCCGGCTGACCTGGGTGGTCACTGAGAAGATCCACGGAGCCAATCTCTGCATTGTCACCGACGGCACGCAGATACGCTGCGCCAGCCGGCGGCAGTGGCTAACCCCGGCGGATAGCTTCTTCGGTTATCAGACGCTGCTCGCTCAGTTGCATCCGGCCATTCACGCTACCTTCCAATTAAGTCGGCAATACGCACCGGACCTCAGCCGCGTGGCAATCTATGGCGAGATCTTCGGTGGAGCCTATCCCCACCCGGAGGTGCCGGACGTGCCGCATGTCCAGCCGGTGCAGACCGGGATCTTCTACACGCCGGGCATTGAGTTCTGCGCCTTTGACCTGGCATGGGAATATGCCCAGGCTGGCCGACCCCGCACCTATGCGGACTACGAACTGGCGTTGCGGATCTTTGCACAGGCCGGGGTGTTCCATGCAACTCCGCTGCTGGTGGGCAGTTACGCAGAAGCGCTGAACTATCCGCTCGGCTTTGTGACGACCATCCCGCGCCGGTTGAAGCTGCCTCCGCTGGCGGATAACCCGGCGGAGGGCGTGGTCATCAAGCCACTGCAGACGAGCAGTATCCCGACGCCACGGGGAGAGATCCGGCCCATCCTGAAGCGCAAGATCGCTACATTTGCGGAGGATCGCCGCTACCAGCAGGCGCAGCCGTGGACCGCGTCACCCGGAAGTGAGCATACCGGGCCGCTGGCCGAGTTGCGCTGGGCTGCCTATCAACTGGTCACGCCCAACCGGCTGCACAATGCCATCTCCAAACTGGGCTATCGCAGCCACCGCCGGCGCAGTAAGGGGCAGCAGCTTTTTCGCCTGCTGGTGGATGAGATCCAGGCGGAGCTTGCCGGGGAGCAGGAAACCACTCTCGCCATGCTGAATGCCTACGAACAGCAGCAACTGACCGCCTTCATCCAGGCCGAGGTACGTGTGCTGCTGCGGGAGCATTTCCGGCAGGAGGGGCGACGGGTGTAATATGGTATTATCTCATATCTCCACAACTCCCTACCACTTCCCCCACTGCCCCGTGCCGCCCGATTGGGCGCTGGACTGGCCGGCGCTCGTGCAGCGGTTTGCCTGGCTGCGGGCGCTCGACGGCGTGCCGCAAAACCCGGTCTACCATGCCGAGGGCGATGTGCTGACCCACACGCGCATGGTGGTTGCAGCCCTGGTCAGTCTGGATGCCTGGCGCAGCCTGCCGGAGCCGGCCCGGGCGCTGCTCTTTGCCGCCGCGCTGCTGCACGATGTCGGCAAGCCGGCCACCACCCGCACCGAACCCGATGGCCGCATCACCTCCAAAAAGCATGCCCAGGTCGGCGCACAGATGGCCCGCACCCTGCTCTACACCGGCGCGAGCATCGACACACCGGTGCCCTTCCCACAGCGCGAAACCATCGTGCAACTGGTGCGCTATCATGGTCTGCCGTTGTGGGCGCTGGAGCGCGCCGACCCGCAGCGCGAGGTCATCACCGCCGGCCAGATGGTGCGGCTTGACTGGCTGGCAATCCTGGCCGAAGCCGATGTGCGCGGGCGCATTGCCGCCGACTGCCCCGATCTCCTGGTCAACATTGACCTGTTCCGCGAGTTCTGCCGGGAGCAGGGCTGCTTCGGGCAACCCTATGCCTTCGCCAATGACCAGAGCCGTATGGACTACTTCCGTACGCCGGGACGTGACCCGGCCTACGCTGCCTACGACAATACCAGCTTTGAGGTGCTGCTGTTGAGCGGACTGCCGGGGGCGGGCAAAGATACCTGGCTGGCAGCTAACCGGCCCGACCTGCCGGTGATCGCGCTGGATGCTCTGCGCGCCGAGTTGGGCGTTGATCCGGCAGATGACCAGGGTGCGGTGGTGCAGACGGCAAAGGCACGCGCCCGCGAACTGCTGCGCCGGCGGCAACCCTTCGCCTGGAATGCCACCAATATCACGCGATCGTTGCGCCGCCAACTGGTTGACCTGTTCACTGACTATGGCGCGCGGGCGTGCATCGTCTATGTCGAAGCGCTCTACGCCGAGTTGCTGGCGCGCAACCAGCACCGCCCCGCTGCCGCCGCCGTCCCGGAGAAGGTGATCCAGCGCCTGCTGCGCCGCCTGGATGTACCCGACCCAACCGAGGCGCAGCGGGTGGAGTGGGTGTATCAGGTTTGATTATGTATCAGGAAGAATGCGATGACAACCCAACCGGTTCCCATCCCCTATGCCTACTGGGTTATTCCAGGTCACCTGCTTGCGGGTGAACATCCCGGCGCAGCCGATGAAACCGAGGCTCGTGGTACGCTGCAACGCCTGCTGCACGCCGGGATTACGGTCTTTATCGATCTTACTGAAGCGGGGGAGTGGGATGCATACGACCATCTGCTCCAGGAGGCAGCGTGTCCGGTGACATATCATCGTATCCCAATTGTTGATGGACAGCCACCCTCTGAAGGGCAAATGCGCGAAATTATGTTAATTATTGATGCGGCCCGCGTAGCTCAGCGTGCCGTGTATGTGCATTGTGCTGCGGGTATCGGGCGTACCGGCGCAGTGGTCGGATGCTACCTGGTCCATCTGGGACGCAACCCACCAGCCGCACTACGCGAGATTGCCCGACGGCGGCGCACCCTGCCCAATGGGCATATGCAGTCACCCGCAACGGAGGTACAGCGGCAGTTTGTGCTGCAATGGACTGAAGCAAAGGAGGAGCGATGACAACACCCACACACCCCCTCAAATATCATCAGGCAACCTTCGATCTGCTGGCAATCGAGCCGCATGTTTCGCCGGAAGCTGTTGAACACCTTAAACAGGTTGAGCAACGACTAGGAAAACCACTCCCCGCCGCAGTGCGCGAATGGTATGCGATTCAGTATGCCATTGCTATCCTGGCCCGCTATAGCAACGAGGATCATCCATTAAGTGTACAGAAACTAGGCAATCAAGACTTGAGTATGTATAAGTACGGCCAGGAACGCCTGCTTGCCGAGGGGATGCTGGTGTTTCTCATCGAAAATCAGGCGGTCTGCTACTGGGCCGTCTGGCTGGATGGCTCTGATGATCCACCAGTGGTTGTTGGGATCGTCAGCAGCACAGCGATCCGGTGGGATATACATGCGGAGCATTTCTCAACCTTTGTTTACACGCGGGTGTGGGATTTTCAGCCCTGGGTTGATGCATGCTGTCATCTGTACGCGCATGATCAACTCCTTGCTCCGGCAGACCTGGCAATACTCCGATCACAATTCCGGGAAGGTCCGCAGACATATGCCTGGCCTGCAACCATCAGTTATCGTTTTTCGCGGGACGGTCAGCATATCGTCATCTGGAATGACGAACACCGACAGGCGGATTGGTCATTATGGGCATCGTCGGAACAAGGCTTGCATGAGCTTGTTAGCACCGTCTGGCACTTCGGCACGCTGGCTGAAACCCTCGAACCAGGTATTGTTGTTTCCTACGAAGAAGGGCATGAAGAGTATGGGCCTGATCCTGCTGGCGAACGAGTACTGACTGTTTTGCGCAACTGCCACAATGAGAGCTAATGCCGTCCACTGCGGGGGCAGGCATTGGCCTGTTCATTTTGCTCACCCGCACCAGGACGGACGGCGGACGCGCAGCAGCGCGTCCCTACGACGAAAAGCCTACCGATGAGAGCCTTGCGCCACACCCCGACATCACCTATAATGCAAGCAAACACCTGTTCTATTCTAGCGTGGGAGGTGATGTGATGGACGCGTCTTCCCAACTGCCGCTGCCCCTGAACGACGCCGAGGCATGCGAGAACGACGCCGCAGATCGCCGGACGACCATTGGTCATAGCAACGTGGAATATATTCAAGCGAAGGGCATCCTGACCCGCTCCTCCGGCTTTATGGATGCCTACGACTTCACCCTCAATCCCTACAGCGGTTGCTCGTTCGGCTGCAGCTACTGCTATGCGGCCTTCTTTGCGCGCACCACCGAGCAGCAGGCCACCTGGGGCCGCTGGGTGCAGGTCAAAGCAAATGCCCTGGCGCTACTGCAGAAACAGCGGCGCAAACCCCTCACCAATCAGACGGTCTACCTCAGCAGCGTCACCGATCCCTATCAGCCCATCGAGCGCGAGCTATGCCTGACCCGCAGCCTGCTCGCCGAACTGCTGGCCTACCATCAA
>CAKZQX010000472.1 GCA_937141995.1 uncultured Chloroflexaceae bacterium
TCAGCGAAATACAGAGTTGATATGCATGCCTACCGCGTAAATGGTGTAATTAGAGCTTATCCGAATAACTCCATGGCTGACGACTTTATAGCTTTGCAAAGCTATCGATTTTATTCAATCTCAGTTAACCGAATATACTCTTAATGAACGCGTAGTTCATGTATTTCATCCGGTTACATAACAAGTGATAAATATACTGTAATATGGTAACTGCACGAACAATAGCACAGAATACACTCTACCTTACTGGCAGTCATATTGCAATGCGTCTTATAGGTCTGGGTGAAGTTATGGTGTTAGTACGCTATCTAGGACCGGAAATGTACGGAACCCTCACTCTCGCCTATGCATATTGGAGCCTCTTTGCCCTAATTGTCGAGGCAGGAATTGATGTCACACTGGTGCGTGAAGCCAGTCAGAACCCTGAACGACTAACACACCTGGTTGGTAACGGCATACTGATACGCACCGTGATTGCTCTCGGCGCCTACCTGATTGCTGTAGCAGCCTTACCCTGGCTCGGGTATGATTCGGATCAACGAGAACTCTTTAGCCTGACGCTGATCCTGTTGTTCTTCTCACCGCTAGCGGTTGCGCGTACTATTTTCCCGGTGCTGCAACGTATCTGGTTAGTGGCCCTGCTGGATCTGATTGGACAGTTATTACATACTACTTTTATTTTAAGTGCGGTCTTCTTACACGGTAACATTGCACAAATTGTCGGAATGCAGGTTATAGCAACAGCCCTGACTCAGACCTGTTATGTTTTTTATGGATGGCAGATCCTTCCCCGTCCACGGGTAATCCAGGTAGACTGGCACGTCTGGCTAACATTACTCAACCAATCATGGCCGATCCTGCTGTCCAGTCTTCTCGCAACTGGTTACCTCCCGGTTAGTCGTTTGATTGTTGGTCAGATACTTGGCCGCGCCGATGCCGGGATATATACTGTCGCACTGAGTCTCTCGGCAGTTTTTAATGTCTTGCCCGTGTTCTATTTTGCCTCGGTATATCCTCTGCTTGCCAGAGCATATACAACAGACATAGACTACTTCCGCCGACTCTATCGGTTTAGCCTCAAAATAATGATGGTATTTATCTTTCCGGTTGCCCTGCTGATGAGCCTGACTGGTAACGAACTGATACGTTTGTATGCCGGATCAAACTACCTGGCCGGTACGCCAGTCTTTATAGTGATGTCCTGGACGGCAGTCCTCATCTTTGCCGGCAAGGGTTTGTATTATCTAATCCTGGCAACACGCCAACAACATATCCTTCCCAGCGTGACTTGTGTGCTCTTATGTATCCAACTGGGTACAATGGTTCTGTTAGTGCCGTTCGTGGGATTAGTCGGCACTGCACTGGCAACGCTTATTATGTATACCGCTGCTTTCGGTATCTATGCAAGCCTGACGGCAACTCGCATCTATGTACTGGAGTGGTTATCTGTTAGTATTCGTCCGGCATTAATTGTACTATTTATTGGCGGAGGATTACTTATTCTCGACCCGCCCACCATTGTAAAGTGGACGGTCGGAATGTTACTTTATGGTATCCTGATAGCTATATTTGGCGGAATGAGGGGTGAAGACATACGCAGTATTCGCCAGATCATTCATCGGTAGTGCCATACGCATAGTAGTAGTGTAGTGGTGAAATATACAGCTTTCTGATGAGGTAGCCACGTTACATACCCAGGGCAATTGCATTTAAATCACCATGGAGTATGCCGTTCTGAAGCACAGGCTTGCTGCATTCACGTGATGAAACAGCATTCGCTTCACCGCTATGGTTGCTTTCACGGATGTCATGTGCAGACAAGCGTACCATAGCCGGGTTATTCCGCACGATAGGTTGGTATGGTTCGTACCTGTGATGGCGGGGTTTCTCCGCATCATGATACGGCAAAACGCCTCAACGGTTTATATGCGATTGCCCTGGTTACATACCACTCACGCTGGAGTACTACCTATATCATCAAGATCGGAAAGGAGACAATGCTTATGTGTAATTCACACTGTGTGGATTGGATAGAGCGCCACCTGAGTAGCACAGAGGTACGCGGCAGGCGGGTGATAGAAGTTGGCTCATTTGATGTAAATGGCAGTGTACGACCATCTATTGAGTGTTTGCATCCGGCAGAATATGTTGGTATTGATATGCGATCCGGTCCTGGCGTAGACATAGTGTGCCCGGCTGAAAATTTAGTCGCACGTTTTGGGCCAGACAGTTTTGATATTGTAGTGACCAACTGTGCATTGGAACATATTTGTCACTGGAAAAAAGCTGTGTCAAATATGAAACAGATTTGCACGCCAGGTGGTCTTATTGTTGCCATCGCCCCTGTCCGCTGGCCGTTTCATGCCTATCCCAATGACTTCTGGCGTTATGATGAATACGATATGCGTGCCATTTTCGCTGATATGCTTATCCTGAATATTGAGGCAGAAAACACCAGAAACGCCAACGTTTACATTAAGGTTCAGAAACCGCTCATATTCACTGAATGTGATCTGTCAGATTATCGCCTTTATTCAGTTATAACTGGGAAACGTGTTCTGGATATCCACACACGCGATTTTTTAACCCTTCACTTTGCCCAGATACTCTTGGGGCGTGGATTGCACTACCTGGATCCGCGTATTGCCAGAATCCTTATCTATATCATCATGGGCATCAAACTCAAACTGGTTGATCCTCTCCGTCGTCTGGTAGCACGTTTATAGAGATCAGCTATTCGGATACTTGCGTTATGCCTACTCATCTACCACTACTGTACGTTGTTGTGTTGAACTGGAATAATCCCATGGACACGTTGCACTGCCTGGAGTGTGTTGCACGGAGTAGCTATCTCCAGTTGCAAATTGTCGTTGTAGATAACGGTTCATCGGATGACTCAGTAGTTCGGATACGTACAGCTTTTCCAGACTATACGCTACTGCAAAATAGGACCAATCTTGGCTATGCCAGTGGAAACAATAGCGGCATTCACTATAGTCTGAAACGTGGTGCAGACTATGTGGTGCTTCTCAACAATGATGCCTTTGTCAAGCCAGATACACTCAGTTCCCTGGTTCTAACAGCAGAGTCTGATGTAACCATTGCAGCAGCAGGGTGCAAGGTTCCTTTTTATGACACACCTTACCGCCTATGGGCTGCCGGTGAGGCCTTTCCTCATGGCCTCTATCCGTTGGATGATGGTCGTTTCGATACTCCCCGTGACATTACCTATGCTGCCGGCTGTTGCATATTACTGCGTCGGGTTGCACTTGAGCAAATTGGCCTGCTTGATCCCCGCTTTTTCTGCTATTTTGAAGAGCAGGATTGGTGTCTGCGGGCTACCAATGCGGGATACCGAATTGTCTACGTTCCGGAGGCGGTTGTCTATCACCGTGTAGCCGCATCTTCTGGAGGATTTTCTCCTCTTTACCATTACCTCTTTGTGCGTAACTATTTGTATATGTCAGAGAAACATGGACGGGTTGGTTTACATATATGGCGGATACATGATGCATTGCTAGTCTGGCTGCGTGAACTACTGCGCATTATGATGGCTCCGGGACCAAGCCGATTGCGCCGGGCTTGGGCTGCCACACGGGGAGCACTGGATTTTTTCTATGGGCGCTTCGGAGTTCCACCCACGGGACTATAGCAGATCAGGCCGCCTCTATTTTAGATGCATAAAAAGCCTGAAAAGATCTATGACTATATACAATTTACACAGTGGTTGGTCACTGAAGTAATTTACCAGATAAAAATCTGGTTAGTTCTGCGGTAGAATGGTATGATTTGTAGGTTTATCACAGGGCATTTCCACAACGTGGAAATGCCCTGTGATAAACCATTTTCTTTTGTTATGCCGGAAGCGAAAAACATTCGCTTGGGGAAGACTGCATAACGTGTGTAAATGTAGAACTACCAGAGCCTGACTAGCGCGCAATCAGGGGCAGGTAAAGTGGTGATATGGTTGGCTCCAGAGTCAGATCTAGATCTTCTACTGCGGGTGGTACTCCAACGATTGGACTGACGGTTGTTGCATATCCTTCTGCCTGAACTACCACATACCAGCATCCCTCTGCCACATCCCAACCATAGCGTCCCTGGGGTGTCGTTGTCTGCGGGTTAGCTGCCGGGTCAATCCGTCCGGTATCTGGAGCGGCAAAAAGGCCCAGAGCGTTCTCAGGATCGCGGGCCGGGTCCAGTTCTGTCCAATCAGTGCCGGGGCGCGTCTCCGTTGTATGACAGGTTTCTTCCCGATTGTCACTTGCACTTGTCTTCGGCTCCCATCCCGGTAACTCAAATAGTTGTACCTGTGCCCCCTCAACTGGTTGGCCGGTGCGGGCATTTGTTACAATCCCGCTGGGATCGTACAGCACGATCTGGCCAATTGATGTACTCTCAACACCATTGGAACAAGTCACCTGGACGATCAGGTTCCCGGATTGAACAGCCGCTTGCGGTATTGTTGCTTCATAAGCAGTTGTCTGACCAATCTGTGACATGGAGTAGTTCTCAGTACCATTATTCGTCGTCAAGCGTAGGAGCGCACTTACCGGGTTTCCGCTTGCGCAGGTTATTTTGCGCGTTATCCGGACATCGCTACGCGAACCCGTGGGTATACTGACCGTAATTTCTCCAGTACCTGGATTGGTTGTAACACCTCCAGTGCTGACCTCGGCCGTTGCCAACGGCTCTTGCGGTAACTCCAGTTGCGCGTCAATCTCAGACGTCACCTGTCCACTGGTGACATTGACTTGACGTGCCGTCTGTGCAGAGGAGGCATTTTCGTACCACTCACTGGCATAATCTTCTGACCAGAACCAGACAACATAGCCTCCCGGCGCAAGATCAGTGACCTGATAGGTTCCCTGCTGATCTGTAATACTTGAACTGCCGAAGGATAGCATGCCGGCTATGCGACGATAGACGACGACCTGAACTCCCCCCTGCGGTTGTCCACTCGCCTGCACCTGTCCGGTAATGCTTCCATTCTGATTGTATGCCTGGAGTGAGAGCTCCGCGAACGAATAGTAGGACAGTGCGGCAAAGGGAACAGCACTCAGGCCCAGTACGAACGATACGATGATGGCAATACGACGAATTGTCATTTCGGTAACCTTCCTTGTAGTTGAGAATGTCCACACGTGACGCAAAACATCCTTGCCATAACTACTCCTGGTTTTGATCTAGGAAAAGAGGATTACTTTTGCGTGGGGCAAGGCGATAACCATGATCTACCGTTACAAAGCGAAAGAATGGGAACAGTGCCTCATCACTAAAGCTCACATACACTGGTCGTTGCTGTTCCAGGGCAGTATTGATAAGATAGACTTGCGTGTCATAAGATGTAAAAAATACATTTACAATATCCACATCTGGACGGATATCTTCGACAATCTGATAATAGCGCATTATATCGGCGTCTCCCCAGCGTGCCAGATAGAGGGCAGAGGGAGGAACGGAGGCTAAACGCTGTTGCGCCGTGTGCGCCGGTTCCCATGCATGCCGCATATTAACGAAGGGAGCATTGAAAAATAACAATGCTACTGGTAGAAGCAGCATAAGTTCAGCGGCACGGGGTGATATAGTGTGGTTAAGCATCTGAACACCGGCACCTATAAAGACTGCCCAGATAAGATAAACTGGTAAAAACATTGTTGCTTTGTCGAATGCACCATAGCTAATGAAAAATAGTGCATGCATTCCCATGATAAGCAGCAACCCGACTGTTAATGACCGTTCATGTTGCCACAATTCCCAAATACCCCAGAGTCCCAAAGGAAAACCAATGCCGAGAAATGCGGCGACCAACCAGCGTAGAAACGTGAGTATTTCGGGCCCAAAATTGTTTACCAGATGAGAAAAAAGCAGCGGTTCAAACTGCTTTCCCGATAAATATGCCAGGATACCCGTTATATTTGTCAGTTCAGCAGGATGAAATACACCAGTCGCATCAAAAGCCCCTACATTGACAAACTCTGGTGTTTCTGCTGAACGCACAGGCAGATACAGCAGTGGTGTCAGAGCCAGAATAAACATGCCACTGATAACCGCAACTTGCCGGAGGGTTAATCCATGACGCCGGGGTGTTGCCAACCCAATTACCAGTAAACCAGGCCACCATAATGCTGTTGCCGGGTTATTTACCAGAGCTAACCCCTGAATGGCAGCACTGCCCGCCAGGTATGCAGTTTTACCGCTGCGCCGCCAACTCCAGAGAAGCAATAGAAGCGCGGCAAGAAAACAACCTTGTAACGTGTAAACTTCCGCAACAACAGAAACCGACCATACATAAAAACACAAGCCAAAACTTAACCCCGCCACCAGTGCCGGTATACAACGCTGATAGATCCGGCGGCATAGCATTAATAGCAACCAGACTGTTCCGACAGTGGCAAACGCAGAGAAAAGATTACTCCGATAACCGACATCTCCAACTGGGAGATAGAGAAAGAGATGTAACAGTAGAAGATGGACAACATATCCTGGTGCGTGCATCACACCCAAACTATAGGCAGCAGTTGCAATCTCAGCACTATCAAGCGTATAAACCGTCGGTGCCAGGGTGATGCAATAGACTGTCAGAATAAACAGTATAGTTAATAAATCATAATAAAATACACGCGATACAACGCGCTTTCCTGGATTTTCTTTGAAGATTTTCAGGTTATATATTTTCAATAATTCTCTCTTAAACGCAATTGCTCAGGCTTCCTTTTCAGACACACCTTCAACAATCAGGGTACGTCTTCATTATAACATATCTGTCTAGCTAGTTCGACCAAAAAATACACCAAGAGCAGATGGGGTTTTTGTAAGTTTAACCTTTTCAAGGTTATCTTAGTCCCCGTACGTTTCGCAAATGGTACATATGATTTATGCCCAAATAACCTGGATGATCATATTCCAATAGTCCCAAGCTGTGGTATACTTACGACAATAATTGCCGCCAAAAGAGCAATGTTCGTGCTAAGATATTTGGCTACCATGCCAACTTTACATATTCTGACGTCTAATATGGGTACCGAACGCATGGTCTATCACAATTGACGAAGCCAATCATGACAAGTGCAATAAGGATGAAGCGGGCTCACCACAAACGTATTGTCGGATGGGGGGGGCTCTCACCTCTTGCCATCAGCCTGGTCTTTGGAACACTTGCTTGTCTGATTTACCTGGCTGTTGCATGGTTCTTACTGCCCTTTAATACGCTCTGGTCACCAGATGAAGGGGCAAAGCTCCTACAAATGCAAAGCATGCGCATTGAACATGGACGTCTGGTCTATACTATTCCCTATCGTGGATATACGTTTGATCCCGATTTGCGATTCGCACATTGGGCACTGTTAAGCATCCATAATGACCAACTCTCCTTTGGTCGATTACCGCTCTTTTCCCTTTTAACCGCGCCTTTCGTCTCATGCTTTGAACTACGTGGCCTGTATATCCTACCGGCATTGTGTGGGGGACTTATCAGCATCGTAACACTACGGCTCTGGGACGGGCAATCGTCTCGGCTCCCAGTATGGCTGTTGGTCGCGTTCGGTAGTCCTGTCTTTATCTATTCGGTCATTTTTTGGGAACATACTCTGGCAACCGCTTTGGTTTTAATGGGAAGTATGCTGGCGTTGCGTTTCAACGCTATTGCGCATCCCGCTGATAGTCGTCGCCTGTTATTGTGGGGTTGCGTCGCTGTGCTGTTTGCCGTGGGTGTCTATATTCGCCAGGAAACAGTATTATTGATTGGTGCACTGCTCGCTGCGATCTGGTTCCTGACGCCAAATAAACGTTGGAGTATTTTCTACACGGGTGGACTAATGGGGGTGTTGTTGCTGCCGTATGTTCCATTACACCGGGTGACGCTCGACGGGCAGGCACTCCCAGATAATGCATCACATATTTTTGTGCCGTTTGCTTATATTCGTGGAGCGGGACTACAGGCTATTTCTGATCTTTTTGTCGGGCCGTTCACCCATGGTGCTATTGACTCAGGATGGTTCGGTCATGTTTGGAGCATGGCGGCCGTGGTTGCCATCGGTTGCGGCTTTTTCTATCGATTTGTAGGGCGTGATACCATCATGTTTGTGGCGCTTGCTCTTAATGCAATGAATGCGACATTCCTGTTGTTGATTCCAGAATATTATCGCTCTGGGCATGGCCTGCTATTTACTACACCATGGGCAATTTTGGGTCTTTGTCGCACGCGTGAGATCTGGAATAGTCGCTCGTATCACTTGCGCGTCTGTTTGCTTACGGTTTTGATCGGGTTATCTATGTATGCCGTAGCTATTCTCGGTATACGTGGGAGTAGTCCACACGGCGGATTGCAGTGGGGTGCGCGGTTTGCTTTGAGTTTCTATCCAATGTTGGCAATCCTGGCACTCTGGAACTGGGATATTCGGCGCTATGATAATAAGTTGCTGGCAGTAATGGTAATGCTGGTTTTGCTGGGATTTGGGTTTCAAGCACGGGGTCTCTGGATAATCTGGAATGATAAACATTTCAACGGAATGCTTAACGAAACTATCATCGAAGTACCAGAAACTTATATTCTGTCAGATTTGAACTGGCTACCATTGAATGCAGCGCCAATTTATAACCAAAAAACCTGGTTTGTTGCCGAGACTCCGGAAACTGTCGTTGCTTGGGTCAACCGTGCCGCTGAGAAAGAGATTTCTTTTTTTAGTATAGTCACTCTACAGAATAGTCATATTATCGATATCTTGGAACCTGTGCTGGCAGAAAACGCATTTGAAGTGGTATCAGTAGATGTGGATAACGGTCATGTGCTGATCTTTCGTATAGGAACTAGTGAATACCTTGAAAAAGTGTTACCTGAAACATCCATGTACAACATGCCAGTAGCGTCCTGGCCCGCAAAGAGGAATTATGGGGGTCAATGATGCCACTGTCAGGGAAAGTGCAAACTGGATCAAATGAACTGACCCGGATCCAGACGGATCTCCATGTGTCGGTCATTATTCCTAATACTGATTCTCAACAAATAGATACTATTGTGCAACGGCTGCAGCGTCAGACAGTTGACCCCGAGTTGATCGAGATTCTGGTAGTAGGTAGCGATCAACCGGGCCTGGTATGCGAGGATGAACAGGTACGTTTTGTACCCCTACCAGACCCGGCATGCGCTTCGGATAAACGAAATTGCGGTATGCAGATAGCAAGAGGGGATATCTTTCTCTTTCTTGATGATGATTGTCTGCCGGCGTCTGATCTCATAGCACGGCATCTCAAGCGACATCAGCAAGGCGAACAAATTGTCGGTGGTGCTGTGACATTTGCTGGTAGCCATTACCTGCAATTAGCAGATAATCTTTCCGCCTTTCATGATTTGCTGCCTTTTACTAGTGATGGCGAACGTACCTATTTATGTACATCTAATCTAAGTGTTCATCGCTCGGTTGTGGCATGTGCCGGATTATTGGAAGCGCGTAAAAATCGTGCGGAAGACCTGGACTGGACTGTACGGTTTCGCAGTCTCGGCTATCGTCTCTACTTTGACTCAACTGCCCTCGTTATCCATAATCCGGCTCGGTTTACGGCCCGATCCCTGTGGCATCACTGGTTCTATGATGCTCCCGCTACACTCAAGATCCGATTGCGCCATGCACAGTTGCTGCGGACACCCTGCCTCGCCCGATTTCGTTGGTCGTTTTTCTGTCTAGCACCAGTTATTGCTGCCTGGTCTACTATGAAAACTTTTGCACATCTCCGTACTATCGTGCTCTACTGGTATACCCTGCCACTAGTTTATTTGACAAAACTCGTATGGTGTTGGGGGGCTTTTGTCCACTTTCCTCATGAGCAAGAAAGGGAGTTGCCATATGTCTCGATCTAATGTCGCTGTCATTGTTATTAATTGGAAGCTGAAAGAAGAGACGTTGGCCTGTATCCGCTCAGTAGAGCAGTCTATCTATCCTTGTCGGATAATTGTTGTTGACAATGGGTCAGACGACGGTTCAGTTGAGTATTTTCAGGAGTATTTGCCCCATATCGAGTTGATTTCTCTACCAACCAATATTGGCTTTGGTCGGGCCTGCAACCAGGCAATCCGTCTTGCCCTCAAAAGTGTAGACTGCCAGTATGTCTGGTTGTTGAATAATGATGCTGTTATAGCTCCCGATGCGCTGACGGCTCTGCTTGATGCGGCAGAGCAGTATCCCGAATCAGGTATTCTCGGTCCTAAAATTTATTATCATGATCGTCCGGATACCTTCTGGTATGCTGGTGCGCGGCGACGGCGGTATGTGTTAGCGGCGGCAGATACCGGTCGGGGACAGGTTGATCGAGGGCAGTTTGAAAGCGTGCGTGACGTAGATTATGTTTTTGGAACAGCCATGCTGATTCGGCGTGAGGTGTTTGAGATCGTTGGCAGCTTCGACGAGCAGTTTTTTCTTTATCTGGAGGATCTGGATCACTGTCTCATGGCACAACAGGCCGGATTCCGCTTGCTGTTTGTCCCCAAAGCCCGTATCTGGCACAGTGTTTCCGCCAGTACCCGGCGTAACATCGGTGTGCGGCGCTATCATATGGTAAAGAGTACGCTGCTGTTTCTTAAAAAGCACACATCGGAATCTTCGTTTGCGCTCGTATTGCTCTTCTGGTCATTGGTGTATATGCGGTTCCTATTGATTGATCTCGTGCATGGTCAGGTTTCGGCACTACGCTATTACTGTTTCGGTCTGCAGCATGGTTTATGCCAGATTATGAAGACGCAATCAGACTTGGTGCCATGTATACGGGATGTCACTGGTGAGAATAATGTAACCGCTTTTACCCCGGATTAGTTCTATGTTGCGTATTCTGGTATACAAAGCGTGGCAGCGATATGCCCGTCTGGTTATCAACCGCTTTCACCGTGTCTATTACGCTGAACCGACAAACTGGGCACATAC
>CAKZQX010000473.1 GCA_937141995.1 uncultured Chloroflexaceae bacterium
GCCCGATGGACGCGAGGCGCTCGTTGTGCAGCACCTCGTCCTGCAGTCTCTGGTAGTCGGTGAGGTCCTCCAGCAGCACCAGCTGATCATCACTGCCAGCCACCGGCCGGCTACAGTGCAGGCTGATCCATCGGGATGTGCCGTCCTCGCCCGGTAGCTCGCGCTTGACGATAACATCCTGGTGCTCTTCCAGCACGGCGGCCAGGGCGTCACACCAGGTGGGGGGCAGGGAGCGCCAGCGCGATCCGACGGCGGTATCGGCGCTGATGCCGGTAAGCTCTGACAGGCTCCGGTTCCACAACAGGATCTCGCCGTCACCGCCAAGGGAGCACAGGCCTACCGGCAGTTCGTCCAGGGTCTGCCGGTAGTGTCGCCGCAGGTTGTCGAGATCCGCGGCGAGGCCGGTGAAGCGGCCCTGGGCTTTTTCCAGGCGGCGTTCCAGCAGGGTGAGCATGTCGGCCAGCGCCTGGCACGGATGCTCCCGATCCGACAGTGCATTGATGACCGGGATAGTGGCATGCTCGGCCAGGATCTCAACGCTGCTATGCCGGAAGACACGCGCGGCAATCGCCTGTACCCAGCGGCTGAGGTTGCGGGCCACATCGGGGATGCTCTCGCGCCCGCCCATGTCGATATCATTGGCGGAGAGATAGCTTCCGTGACCACCCAGTTGGGTCATCCCGGCCTCAAACGCCACGCGGGTGCGCAACGAGGGCTTTTCAAACACCAGTGCCAGCGTTTGTGTCTGGAGCAGGAGCGCCGGATGGCTGCCGTTGCGCCACTCCGCCTTGAGTGCCTGGGCACGCTGAAGCAGCGCTTCGGCGGCGGGGCGGCTAAGATCAGCGGCTGACAGGTAATGCCTTGGCATAAGAACAACTTTCTGGTCAGAACTGTATCATACGAGCAGATCAGGATGCGTACTAATTGCTGGTGTAACGCCATCCTCGTGTGAACCGCGCAGCTACAAACGTGTACTTCTGCGATAGGGAAAACGCTTATTCACCGACATCCGCCGCTAGTCACCTGCCTCGATCATCGTTATTTCTTCACAGAGTGCCAGGTCACTCATCCGCGAAAAGATGCGTGGTTCGATATCCTCCGGCTTCCGATTACTCGTGATAACCGTTGATAGACTGTAATTATAACGGTGGTTTATTATCTGGTAAAGTTTTTCGCGTGCCCAGGGTGTGGTATTCTCCGTCCCCAGATCATCGAGCACCAGCAGCGGTATCTCACGGATTGTCTCGAAACGTTCATCGTACTCTACATCGCTATTAGGGCCGAAGGTGCTGCGTAGATGATCCAGGAGATCGGGGACGATAGCAAAGAGTACTTTGTAGTGACGTTGGAATGCGGCATTGGCAATCGCTGCCGCCAGATGGGTTTTACCACTGCCATAGTTTCCAAAGAGGATTAACCACCCTCGTGGGTTTCCGGCATAATTTCTGGCGCGCACAAATGCGCGGCGGACACCGGGGACATCGGGATCGAAGTTTTCAAACGTTTTATCCTCAAATGGACCCAGATTACTCAGGCGACGAAGTTCGTCGGCCGCGCGCTGTTCTTTCGCAGCCATTTTGCAGTCGCAGGGCATCAAAACGCCGAAGTTGGGATTACCCACCGGCACATCAAGCAGATAGTAGCCGGCACCTTTGCATGTGGAGCAGACAGGCTCCACATGCAGGTCGGCTGCCAGGTCGCTACTCGAGGTCGCTGGCGTCGCTGCCGCTGCGGAAGAGTCCGCCAAATTCTCCCCGCGTGTACTTCTCCACATCGATAGGTCGCTCGGATTGATGCGGCGCATCCTGTCGTCCATTGGTTGCCCACCTCTCCAAGACTTTGCGAATATAACGCCATGAACGGGCATTGGCGCGGACGGCCTCGCGCATGGCTGCCTCGATCCACTCCGCGGGATACCGCTCCTCGGCCTCGCGCAGTTCATCTACCAGCAGCGGCGTCACCAGGCCGATGTTCTGCTCATAGAGTGCGATCAACGTGGGCCGTTGCTCCGGCGCGGGCGCATTTGGCTCCAGCGCAGTGCGGGCCTGTCCCATGCGCTCGACCCAGGCCCGGTTCGACGCTGTATTCACCAGGTACCAGTTGATCAGGCGACCATCACCCGGCAGCGCGATATGCAACAGCGTTGTCCGCCGGACCGCCGCGTCCATGCCTTCATCCAGCAGTTCCTCGGGCGGACGTAGCCGGGAAACGGCCCGAAGGCTCTGGCGAAGCACCTGGTCGCCGGCGAGATCGTCCCAACTCAGGCGGCGCGGCTGACCGCGCTGTTTGCTCAGACGATAGAAGATGTGGAGCGTCACCTTGAGTTCACTGGGCAACGTGATCGCCGGCACGACTTCGCTGAACAACTCGGGTGGCAGGCCCACAAGCTTATCGGTTGAGAAGCCCGTAAAGGCCATAGCTGCCTCGATACCCCTGCACGCATCCTGCGCGCCCGCGGCCACCCATTCAAACTGCCGTCATGTTACCACAAAGATCGGCATTGTGGTGCAGGAAGCAGGAATATTTGCTCAGAGCAGGCAAGAAACGGTATAATTGACTCCAGTACACGCTGATGCTATACTCGTAGCACAATCGTTTTACACCCAACAACGCTGCCGGAACAGTCGCTGTCGTCGTCCGGCGGCGTTTTTAGCTGTCTCAGATATTCCGTAGTCTGAATTCTGTAGTCGGTAATCCGTAGTCCGTACTCTGTCGTTTTATGAACTTTGAACATTAAATCCGGACATCACTGATTGGAGTCCCGGCTTCAGCCGGATCGGGCTTTCCCTTCAGTATGCCGCAGTCCCGGCAGGCATCCACCGGCTGAAGCCGGGATTCCAGGTCATTTCATATCCGGGCTATGTTTTCAACGTTCATCAGCCGAATCAGATTTGTCTGGCAGTATGCCGCAGTCCCGGCAGGCATTCACCGGCTAAAGCCGGGATTCCAGAATAGTATGTTCGGACTATTCTCGCAAACTTCATGAGATAGGCGATGGAGTAGGCTGACACACGACCGCAACACGAACCAGGGGGAACCCAGTTTCATGGCTAGTGACAAGATTGTCATCAAGGGTGCGCGTGAGCATAATCTGCGCGGGATCGATGTGGAATTGCCCCGCGACAAAATGATCGTTCTGACCGGCGTCTCGGGCTCCGGGAAGAGTTCGCTGGCGTTCGACACGCTCTATGCCGAGGGACAGCGGCGCTATGTTGAGAGCCTCTCGTCGTATGCGCGGCAGTTTCTGGGGCAGATGGAGAAGCCCCGCGTCGATGTGATCGAGGGGTTGTCCCCCGCGATTGCAATCGAGCAGAAGAGTACCAGCAAGAATCCACGTAGTACGGTCGGCACCGTGACCGAGATCTATGATTATCTGCGCCTGCTGTTTGCCCGCGTCGGTGTGGCGCATTGTCACCAGTGCGGACGTGAGGTCGGTGCGCAGACATCGGAGCAGATGGTTGACCGGGTGACGGAGCTGCCGCCCGGCACGCGCTTTATGATTCTGGCTCCCCTGGTCTTGCAGCGCAAAGGTGAGTATAAAGATGTGTTTGCGGAGGCCCGCGCCGAGGGGTTTGTTCGGGTGCGGGTGGATGGTGAGATCCGCGACCTGAGT
>CAKZQX010000474.1 GCA_937141995.1 uncultured Chloroflexaceae bacterium
CATCAGGTAGATCTCCGCATTGCCGTCCCGGTCAGAGGTGAACGCGATGGTTTGCCCATCCGGCGAACAGGCCGGCTCCTGATCGTCAGCATCGTTGTTGGTGAGATTCCGCAGATCGCTGCCGTCGGCATTCACCACGTAGATATCGAAGTCGCCGTCCTGGTCGGAGTGAAACGCGACCATCTGCCGGTTGGGGGACCAGACCGGCGCGGTGCTGCTGCCGGCATCACGCGTGATGTCGCGCAGATCGCTACCATCACCATTCATCACGTAGATATCCAGCGCGCCGCCGGCACGATCCGAGGCAAAGGTGATCAGGCCCGGCGGTGGGGGCGTGAGCGCTCCGGCGGGGGCGGCTTCCGGATCGTCGGCGGTGTCAGTGGGAGCATTGGCGTTGAGGGCCAGCGCCAGCCCACCCAGCAGCAGTAGCAGCAGCAACCCACCCAGCAGCCAGACCAGCGGCAGCCGACGCGTGGGGCGCGAGGACGGCGCGGGGGTTGCCGCAGCCGGGGCCACGGCCGGCGCTTCCGGCGCAGGGGCGGGTGGCGCTGCGGTCGGCGTTGGCGCGGATGGGGTTTGCGTGTCTGCCGAGGCCGGGTTGGCTGGTGGCGCACCGCGCCAGAGGCTGGTCGCCTGATCGTGAATATCGGATGGGGGCAACACCTGAGTAGCCTTTCCGCCCGCCCAGGCCTGCTCCAACGCCTGGGCGACCGCGCCCGCACTGGCGAAGCGCTCGGACGGCTCTTTTGCCAGTGCGCGCTGCACCACCGCGTCTACCGCCGGGGGAAGTTCGGGGCGCAGGGGTGCCAGCGAGGGCGGCGGCGACTGGATATGTTCCAGCACGACCGTCATCGGAGTCTCGCCCTCGAAGGGCACCTTCCCGGCGATCAGTTCGTACAGCACCACCCCGAACGAGTAGATATCGCTGGCGGGGGTGACGGTCAGTCCTTTGGCCTGCTCCGGCGAGAGATAGTGCGGCGTGCCGATAATCATGCCGGTCTGGGTATATTTCATATCGGTCAGCCCCTGCCGGGCGATGCCAAAATCGGTCAGCACCAGTTCGCCATTGGCATTCCAGAGGGCGTTGGCCGGTTTCAGGTCGCGGTGAATAATCCCGGCGGCATGGGCGGCATCCAGCGCGCCGGCCAGTTGCGCAGTTATTGCCAGGATCTGCTCGCGGGAGAAGCGTTCGCCGCGCGTCGCCAGTTCTTTTAAACGCTCGCCCAGCGTGGGCCCCGGCAGCAGTTGCTCAACCATGTAGGTGATGCCGTCCTCTTCGCCAAAGGCGTAGACCTGCACGATATGCGGATGCTGGAGGCGGGCAATAAGGCGGGCTTCCTGGCGAAAGCGCTCGGCCAGGCCGGGTTGCGCCGCCGCCTCCTCGGTCAGCACCTTGATGGCGACCGGCCGCTCCAGCGACTGATCAAAGCCACGGTAGACATGCCCCATCCCGCCGCTCCCCAGCAGCGCCTGGATCGCGTAGGGGCCGAATTGCTTGCCAATCAGGGTTGATGGTTGTTGTGTGGTCATACCTTGCTTTCCTCACATGCGCCTCGGAGATAAGCCTCTGGAGTGCGGGAGCCATACTTCCACATCGCCCCCGCACAGGCATAAACGGCAGTACGTCGATTTGTTGCATCTACGGCTCTTCCGCCAGGGCGCGGCGCAACGCCTCCATGGTTGTCTCCAGCGTCTCGTCCAGCGTTAGTTGCGCCAGGCGATCCAGGTCGGCCTGGGCGGCCGCGCTATCACCACCGGCATGGTGGGCGGCGGCCCGCCCCAGCAGTGCCTCGGCATATTCTGCGCGCAACCGCAGGGCCGCATCAAAATCGGCAATGGCGCGCTCCGGGTTGCCCGCGCGGCTGTAGGCGATGCCCCGGGCATAGTAGGCATTGGCGGCGCGCGGACTGAGGCGTAGCGCCGCGTCCAGGTCGGCAATGGCAGCTTCGGTTTGATTTTCGGCCAGATTGAGCAGGGCGCGTTCGTAGAGCGCATCAACCTGCTGTGGTTCGGCGGCTAACGCGGCATCAAATGCCCGGCGCGCATCGGCAAAGTCGCGCAACCCGTAGAGCACACTGCCCTGGCGGTAGAGATACCCGGCCCGATTGGCCGGTTCCAACGCGGCTAACTGGGCGTAGCCCTCTGCCAACTCGCGCATGATCTGCTCCGAGGCGGTGGCGGCGGTGCCCTGCTGCTCCAACAGGCGCAGGCGATTCTTGTGGGCGCGGGCGTAGGCCGGGTCAAGCCGGATCGCGGTGGTGAAGTCGTCCAGTGCTGCCGCGCTATTTTCCTGCATCGTGTAGACCAACCCCCGGTTGTTGAAGGCGCGCGCATGGGTCGGGTCCAGTTCGACCGCACGGCTGTAGTCGGCAATGGCGGCGGGGTAGTCCCCCAGTTCAAACTGCTGGTTGCCCCGCTCGTAGTAGGCGGCGGCCTGAGCTACCGTATCGCTGCCCGCCTCGGCGGTGGCGATGGCGGCGGTGTAGGGGGCCAGCAGTGGCGTGGGGGTGGGCGGCGGGCCGGAGACTGTGCCGGGAAGTCCACACGCCGCCGGCAGCAGCAGAACAATGCTCAGCAGACAGATCCGTATGCAATATCTCATTGCTGCACCCCCAGCGCGGTTGCCAGCACCTGCCGCGCAACCGGCAACGCGGCCTGGCTACCCTCGCCCCCATACTCGACAACCACGGCAATGGCAAAGCGGGGTTGCTCTACCGGAGCGATGGCGACAAACCAGGAGTGGGGCACACCCCTGGGCGTCTCGGCGGTGCCGGTCTTGGCCCCCACCGTTACCCCCGGCAGCGCTGCCGGGCCGGCATAGCCGATCTCGACCGAGGTCTGCATCACCGCGCGCATCTGTTGCGCTGCCTCCGCCGAGATAACCTGGCGTAGCGGTTCGGGCTCTGCGCGGTAGACCACCTCCGATCCGACGCGCGCCTCCTGCACCAGGTAGGGGCGCAACAACTGCCCGTTGTTCGCAATCACCGCCACCATCTGCGCCATATCCAGCGGTGTCACCAGTGCCTGCCCCTGCCCGAAGGCGGTATCGGCCAGCGCTACCGGGCGTTGCAAGAAATCGGCGGTGTTGGCAATCGTGCCGGCGGCGGCGGGAATATCGCGCAGGTCGGCGGCGGCGGAGTTGTCGGCAAAGCCCAGGCCAAAGCGCCCGGCATAGTCGCCAAACCGCTCCGGTCCCAACGCCAGGCCCAGTTGCGCAAATGCCGTGTTGCAGGAGAAGGCGAAGACGCGGTGGAGGTCCGACGGATTGCCGGTGGAGCGCTCCAGGTTCTCAACGGCGTTGACCACCGGCGGTGCCCCGGCTTCGGTGGATAGGCGGTTGGGGCAGGTGATCGAACTCTGTGGATTTGCCAGCACCGCGCTGTCGAGCGCGGCGGCGGCGGTGAGCGTCTTGATCACCGAGCCGGGCGGGTAGCGTCCCTGCGTGGCCCGGTTGAGCAGCGGACTGTCGGCGCGTTCGGTCAATTCCTGCCAGACCGCCTGCACCCGCGCAACATCCTCCTCGGTGGCCGGGTCAGGCAGCAGGAGTTGGTTCGGGTCAAAGCGCGGGTAGCTTGCCAGTGCCAGAATCGCGCCGGTCTGCGGGTCGAGCAGCGCAACCGCCCCGGCACGTTCACCCAGCGCCGCCTGGGCCGCCTGCTGCAAATTCAGGTCAAGCGTTAACTGCAGATCAGCGGCGGCAACATCCACCCCGCTCCCAACAAGCCGCGCCTCCAGCAATTCCAGCGGTGCAAGCGAACCGGCTCCCGACAGATAATCGTCAAACTGCGCCTCGATGCCGGTCAGCCCATACAGGCGACTGTTGAAACCGATGATCTGCCCCAGGTCGGGGTAGGGATAGACCCGGCGGCCCGCTTCGCTGGTTGCCAGCAAGGTGCCGATGCGGTCCAGGATGTTGCCGCGCCCGGTGACGCTGGTCGCTACCGGCCAGGTACGTTCACTGCCGAGCGCGGTCCGATCAGCCGGACGGATGGTGTCATCACTGGCGGGCAATTCGGGCACCGGCTGAAACAGCCCGGTCGCCTGCGCCCGAATTGCGCCGGCCTGGGTGACCTGTTCGCGCGCCAGTTGCAACCCCACCGCGGCAAAGGCCAACCCAAAGACCAGCATCAGGCGGTAGAAACCGGATGCTTCACCACACGGTTGGGCCGCTGGTTGATTCAGGCTGCGCAAGGGTAACGAGAGCAACCAGATCCCGGCCAGCAACTGGAGCCGCCACTGGGTGGTATCGCGGATAAACAGGCCACTCACCAGCAGCGCCAACCCCAGCGCGCCGCCGATCCAGGCAATGATGCGTTTATACGAAGAGGAGGAATGCGGCATGGGTAATAATCCTTATAACACGCGGGGGCTTTTCTGCTGCGCCGAAACTCGCAGCAGGATGCCCACCATGGCAAAGTTGATCAGTGTGGACGAGCCGCCATAGCTCACAAACGGGAGCGTAATGCCGGTCAGCGGGATCAGGTTGGTTG
>CAKZQX010000475.1 GCA_937141995.1 uncultured Chloroflexaceae bacterium
CCGAACGCAAGCCGGGCAGGAGTGAGATTGCCGACCAGGGTTTTGCAACGGTCTGGAGGAAGGTTATGGATATGACCATTGGCACCTGGCACATCTCCGTCGAGCGCACACCGCCAACCAGTGCCGAACTTGCCACGATGTATGACCATGCTGCCCGGCACTGGCAGCAGTCACTCCACCGACAGGGTTACGACCGGGCCTACAACGATCTGTTTAGTCGGCTCCGAGAGCAGGGCATGCTGCGCCGATTGGAGCAGGGGGGACGCGTGCTGGACGCGGGGATCGGCCCCGGCGCGCTCAGTCTGGCCCTGACGGAGACACTCCCTGCGCCCATCCAGATTGATGGCGTGGATATCTCCGCCGGGATGCTGGCGGAGGCCCGCCAGACGTTAACCAGAGTGGGGGTACCGGTGCAGACGCATCAGCAGGACATGCACCGCCTGCCCTTTGCGGACAATAGCTTCGACATGGTGATGGGCGCACATCTGTTAGAACATCTGGAAGATCCAGAGCGTGGGCTGGCAGAGATGACCCGCGTCCTGCGTCCTGGCGCGCCGCTACTGGTGATCGTGACGCGCCAGGGGCTATTTGACGCACTACTCCAGTTGAAGTGGCGCTACTCACCGATTCTCCCGCAGCAGTTAGCCGCGTGGATGCGGGCGAGCGGGCTGCGCAACATCCGCCGGTACGATCTACCGGCCGGCTTCCCGCTGCTGCAGATACACGGAGTTGCCTACATCGGGTTCAAATAACCTGCTACCTATGAACTGATCTGCGCCCTCAGTCACATGTGTTACGCGGTGGGAATGTGGACCACGAACAGCACGACATGCGCGAACACCGCGAAACGGTCAATGCAGCCATGGATCGGGCGATCCCGCATGTGGCGAGGGATAGCGTCTCCGGCCGGGCGGAAGAACCAGAATGTACCATTGCTGCCGCAGGCGAGTCGGGCCGGTTATCCAGATAAACGCCTGGTTTGCAACCGACCGCGTACGTCGTGTCAGTCACGAATATATGGATTAGTGCGTAGCACAAGAAAGAAAGGAGGAAACTATGGACGCATATACCATTTTGCAGTATGGACATCAGACCGTCCTGGATGCCATTGAAGGTCTCCCGGAACGTGAGTGGAACACACCGGGCGTCTGTGGTGTCTGGTCGGTGAAGGAGATTATGGCGCATCTGGCATCCTTTGAACAGGTACTGGTTGATGTGCTCAGACAACAACTCCGGGAGACGGCGACCCCCCATCTCGATTTGCTGATGGCCCAGGGCGACGACTTTAACGATCTGCAGGTAGCCGTGCGACAAGACCGGACAGTGACAGGTGTGTGGGAAGAGTATACCGCCGCTTACACCGAGGTGTTGGCCCTGGCAAAGCAGATTCCCGCCGAAACCTTCCGCAAGACCGGCACACTGCCCTGGTACGGTCAGGAGTATGCCCTGGACGATCTGATTGTCTACATGTTCTATGGACATAAGCGGGAGCATTGTGCCCAGATTATGGTCTTTCGGGATCACCTGGCGCGCTAGTCCCAATACCTTTAAATATCACGAGTTACGCGGTCACTGACTCGCAAGGACATTTCGCCTCCGGCAGGGTGGAATCGGACATCCTTTTTGGAAAAAAGATCGAAAACGTACCATGCTGCCGCAGGCGAGACGAGCTTTTATCTGGTCAAACGTCCGGTTTGAACGCCCACCGCGTAAGTTGTGTAACTATGATGAATTGACTTGCGCAAAGGCGTAAAGCTCCAATGTTTATGCAGTTCTTAGCGCCCTTTGCGGCGTTGCGCGAACTTATTTGACGGGAGGTTCCTATGAATGAACAACTTAAACTTCTGTGTATCCTGGCGCATCCGGACGATGAGTCGCTGGGGACGGGCGGGATACTGGCGAAATATGCGGCGGAGGGGGTTGCTACCTACCTGGTAACGGCAACCCGGGGTGAGCGCGGTTGGTTTGGCGCACCAGAGGACTACCCCGGTCCTGCCGAACTGGGCCGCATCCGTGAAGCCGAACTGCGCGCAGCGGCGCAGGTGCTGAGTCTGCGCCAGGTGGAACTGCTGAATTATATCGATGGCGACCTGGATCAGGCCGATCCGGATGAGATCATCGCCGGCATTGTCGGGCTCATCCGGCAGATACGCCCGCAGGTTGTCGTGACATTCGACCCCGAAGGTGCGTACGGACACCCGGATCACATTGCCATCTCCCAGTTCACCACAGCGGCGATTGTCCAGGCAGCCGCCACCGATTACCCGGCGGCACGCGACTGGCCGCCCCACCGGGTCAGCAAACTCTACTACATGGCTTTTTCTGAGCAGAGTAATGCCGTGTATCAGGAGGTATTCGGTGATCTCATGATGGCCGTGGATGGGATTGAGCGGCGCACTGCCGGGTGGAAAGACTGGGCGATTACGACCCGCATTGATACACGCGACTACTGGCAGCAGGTCCGGCAGGCAGTGGCATGCCACAAAACCCAATTGCCGGGTTACGAAGTGCCGGAAGAGCAACACATGAAACTTTGGGGTACGCAGGAATTCTACCGGGCCTTTAGCCTGGTGAATGGCGGCCGTCAGGTGGAAGATGACCTCTTCGCAGGACTGCGCTAAGAGACTGTCTGAAACGGGTTGGTCATGGGGCAATACCGT
>CAKZQX010000476.1 GCA_937141995.1 uncultured Chloroflexaceae bacterium
CCCTACCATAAAAAGTCTACACCTGAGCGCTACGCCCCACCCCGGTAGAAGAACGACTGCGCGCCATCGTACGATGAGTAAACCTGTAAGCCGGAACCACGGGAAGCACTCGGGCTCTGCGCGCAACCGGTCATGAGCCCGACGCGATCAGGATGCGCCTGCGGGTCACGCGGGCGCATCAACTCGACCAGCAGCCATCGACAGCCCGGCCCGATTGCGCCACTGTAGCGCAGTTCCCGCGTCTGGCCGCCATCCTGCGAGCGATAGATCCGATATTCAGCCGCGTCGGGAACGGTCGGGAGATTGCCGGGCAGCGGGGCAATCTTCTGCACATCAACCTCCACAGTGTAGATCACATTGGGGTTGCGGGTCGCCACCATGCGGGTTCCATCTTCAGGGTTGTAGTAAAACTCACGCGCCGAGTCGGGGTTGGTCAGCCAGTCGTAGTAGTGCGCGCCCACATTGCCCATCTCCACCCGAAACGCCGGCGGATTGGCCGGGTTGTAGGTCAGCACGCGCCGCTCAAACACCTGAAAGAGCACCGGCTGTGTGACACCGCCCACCTGCGCGCGCACCCAGACCGCCGGCGTTACCGGCAGGCCAAAGATGTACAACGGATCGTAGACCTGTGCATAGACGCTGCGGCCATCGCGCAGCACCAGACCCTGCTGCTGCATAAAATCGAGAAACGCCTGCGGAACAAGCTGCTCATTCCGGCCCGGTCGCAGGATGGTCGCCGGGTCGCCGGCATAGTCCGCAAAGCGGCTGATACCCAGGTCCGGCTCAAGCAGCTCGGTGGCCGGCTGGTTCAGGCGCTCCGGGCGGGGTTGTCCGGGGCTTTGGTACAACGGTTGCAGATCAAGGTAGGTCGGGAAGTTGCCCGGATCACCGATGGCGGTGATATACGCATCCGTCCATTGTTGTGTTAACGTTTCCGCGCCGGGTGCGGTCGGACGATCGCGGCGTCCAGTCTCTGCCAGCATCAGGTCAACCGGCAGTCGTCCACTGGTCACGTACCAGAGATCCGATACATCGCCGGCCGGGTCGTTGATCTCCATACGCCCCTTGTCAAAGTATTGCACCTGCCGCTCATCCTCTGCAAATTCCCCCGCTACCGTGTAGCGTTCTGTCAGCACATCGGTCAGCGGAGCCGGCCCCCAGGTCCACGAGCGGTCGGCCTGCCCCGTGGCGACGAGTTGATCATGCCTGCGCCAGCGCTGCTGGAAGACCGCCGCCGCATCCGGGGCTGCCACCAGCGACGGCGGGAGCAGCAACACCCCCAGGCAGAGCACGAGGATACTCATACGGGTATACCATGTATTCATTGTCACCTCCTGGTTTCAATAAGCCAGTCCCTGCCTGCATTGTACCAGGCAAGGTACTGCCGTGCGCACGGACTCGCCTCCGGCAGGGCGGAAGGGAACATCTTGCTCTGCGGGCAAGGTATCCCCCGAAAAAACGAGGATAATGCACCCTGCTGTCGCCGGCGAAGACCGCTTCCTGGCCTGGCATCAGGCCGAAATAGATTGCACTGCGTAACGCGTGGCTGTCACCGGCGGCAATGGGGCCAGATCATCCGCGACCTGGCCCCACTCCTCCTACTCTGCCGCCGTCTGCCAGAGTGTCGCCGTGCCGTTGGTGTTACCCGTCAGCAGGGCGCTGTCGTCCGGCGTGAAGTCGGCATCCCTCATCATCCCGCCCCCGCTCACAGCGAAGCGCAGTTCGCCCGTGTTGCTGTCCCACACGTAGGCCGTCTGTTCCGAGGTGATCACCAGCCAGGGCTGCGCGGTGGCAAAAGCCACATGGCGTACGGCCTGGCTGTAGGTGCCGTGGTTGAAGCTGAAGAGGAAGCCGCCCGTCGCCCGATCCCACAGCAGCGCCGTGCCATCGCGGCTGCCCGCCGCAATATGGCTGCTGTCCGGCGCGAAGGCAATACTGTCGATCACGTCGGTGCTGCCCTCCAGGGTCAGGATTGGCGTCGTGCTGTTGTTCACATCCCACAGCCACGCCAGCCCATCAGCGCCGCCGGCCGTCGCCAGGTAGCGCCCATCCGGCGCGAGCGCTGCCGCCGATACGTGCGGGTCGTGGGTAAAGGTTGCCAGCAGGTCGCCACTCGTAGCATCCCACAGCTTCACCGAGCCACACTCCTCCAGGCAGCCGGCGATATTCCTATCGCCGCCCGCGGTAAGCACCTGGCTGCCATCGGGCGTGAAGCGGGCCGTAAAGACGCCATAGCGGTGGGGCGCGAACGCTTGCAAAATATCGCCCGTGCCGGCATCGTGCAGCCGCACCGTCGTGCTCGGCATCGCTCGGTTGGCGGCGATGATGCTCCTCAGCACTGCGCGCGAGCTCTGGTGCGAGACCTACGGCTGGGCGCCCGCCCCGCGATCGATCCAGCGCATGATCGACGCCGGGAAGATGACAC
>CAKZQX010000477.1 GCA_937141995.1 uncultured Chloroflexaceae bacterium
CGTAGGTCATGGGTCTGGCTCCTTCCTAACATAGCCGATAACCGATAATCGATAGCCGATAGCGCCGGCAGGCGGTCAGCTCTCGGCGGTGCGAATGGGCATGAACAACGAAACAGCGCCTGGACGATGCCAGACGCTGTCTGTGGACCACGCCCGCAAGGGCGTGGTAGTACTCCAACGAGATGTTTTTCTCACCGCCGAGACGCTGAGGGCGAAGAGTGAGGGGCGGTGAGGTGAAGAGGCGAAGAGGCGAAGAGGCGAAGAGGCGAAGAGGCGAAGAGGCGAAGAGGTGGGGAGGCCGGAAGGAAGAGATTGCCTTAAACTCTGAGTAGAGATTTGTTGATGCTAAGACTGCTGCAGACTCTTAACCACATTACATAGATCTTCGCTATGAATCCTTGAGTTCTTATATTTTCGTTATAGGATTTCATTGACACGACTCTTAAGAAGCTTCGTGACGAAAGGATATCCTAGCAGTCTTGTTGCATGGATTATATAAAACTACATAGTACGACTCTTAAGAAGCTTCGTGACGAAAGGATATCCTAGCAGTCTTGTTGCATGAAGCAATATATTGGACGGAATGCACACCAATATCTCAGGATACTCGAATTTCGGGTGTTTTTGATGGAATTACCCCCTTTACATCTGAGGAGATGTGTGCTACGATGTAACTGCAAGATCGGTAGTGGTTAAGTACTGACTGTTTTTGACAATGTATGGCCTCCTTGGTAGCCTGATCGCAGGGATGCACAACAGATGCAAGGAGGGAATAATGATTCAGACAACCGTGACCCACACCTGCACCCATTGTCGAAGTACGAATGTGCGGAAGAATGGTACGACCGCTGCCGGGAAACAGCAATATCACTGCCAGGACTGCGCGGCGTATGGCACCGTGCAGCCAGCGGAGCCGGGGTATAGCGATGAACGCAAACAGGAAATCCTGCGTGCGTATCAGGAACGGCCAAGCATGCGTGGGAGTGAACGCATCTATGGCGTTGCGCGCCAGACCCTGGCCCGCTGGGTGCGCGAGGAAGCAGCAACGCTGCCGGAATGAAGCGAGACCCTGGCAGATGCCCAGGACGCTGATGTGCTGGAATTGGACGAACTGTGGTCATGTGTGTTCCGCAAAAGCAATCAGCGGTGGGTGTGGCTGGCGGTGTGTCGCCGCACCCGACAGGTGGTCGCCTTTTTTGTCGGTGACCGGAGCGAACGAAGTTGCTGGGAGCTGTGGCAGCGCGTTCCGGCGGCCGACAAATGGTGCCACACGTACAGCGATTTCTGGCACGCCTATGCGAAGGTGCTGCGGAGTGAGACGCATCAACCGGTGGCGAAAGGCAGTGGACAGACCAATCATGTCGAGCGGTTCAAGAACACGCTGCGGCAGCGGTTGGCCCAGTTCGTGCGCAAAACCTTGTCGTTTTCGAAATCGGATCAGATGCATCAGGTGGTCCTGACTCTGTTTTTATACACGTACAATATCCAGTGTATCAGTTAGCATGCAACCACTACCACTGCAAGATCAATCCGACTTGTAGGCCTAACACTCTGACAGGTTTTGTGCTTCCGGTAACGTGAGTATCAGAGTGTTCCAATTGAAAGGATATAAATAAAAAATAGAAGAGTAGTGCTTCGGTGGGAGTATAACGCATTATCATATCAGGAGGTCATGTATTTCACTACTACTATAAGCATAGCACCACTAGGAAATTTACTGACAATGGATGAAGATCCTGTATTATCACACTTTCAGTTAGTACTGAAAGTGTCTTTTTTATCATAGCCAACAAGGAGGCTTCTGTGTACACTTCTATCGACATTGACTTCGACGTTTTCAAAGCGCTGACCGCCCGGCGTGCGACTCCGGAAAGCACTGAAAATGATGTTTTGCGCAAGCTGCTTGGCCTAGAATCTGGCGACGATACCGACTCAAAAAATACTTGCCAGACACCATCCGGTTCAGTGCCTGCGAACTCTTCGAAATTAGAGAACAACGAGCTTAGTACATCTACCGGGTCTCCCTGGGTCTGGAAGGGTGTTTCCTTTCCGCATGGAACCGAGTTTCGTGCTAACTATCTGGGAAGATACTACTATGCCAGCGTGGATGATGGTGCATTCGTATACAATGGCAAACGCTATAAGTCCCCCTCGGCTCCGGCAGAGGCTATAACTGGTACGTCGAGAAATGGCTGGATTTTCTGGGAATGTAGGTTGCCAGGAAAAAAGGCCTGGGTCTTGATTAAAAATATACGGAAAAGGAATATGCATAAAAGGGAGCAGGCGAAGTGGAATTAGAGGATAAAAACATGGACACGTACAGTAATTTCGCGGAGTTACGGCAAATGGAACCAAAAGACCATTACGCGATTCACCTCCAATTCGGTACCTCTGGTGTCGCGGTCATTGCGCCACACGGTGGTGGTATTGAACCCGGAACGCTTGAAATTGCCCGGGCTGTTGCGGGAGGTGAGCATACTTTTTACGGCTTCGAGGGATTGAAATCCAACCAAAACCAGAAGCTGCATATCACGAGTACACGCTTCGATGAGCCGCAGTGTGTCACTGCGGTACAGAGCGCAGACAAAGTCCTCGCTATTCACGGTTGTAGTGATGGGGATGAGTCTACTATTTATACTGGCGGACTGGATAAGAAACTGAAGCTACGGATAGAGAAGGTGTTGTCTGCCGCAGGTTTTACTGTTGAACATCCCAAGCCAGTCTTGCAAGGAAGGGATTCTGATAACATCTGCAATCGGGGGACAACCCGCTGTGGTGTTCAACTTGAGTTGCCTAAGAACCTTCGAAGACGGATGTTTGCGAGTCTGGATCGCCAGGGACGACAACGCCCAACGCAACTCTTTGAGGAATTTGTCGCGGCACTGCGGCGGGCACTGGAGCCTGAGCATTTCTGATTTGATTGACCTGGAACTGTGATTGGTGACCGGCATGGGGTACAGCCACATGCCGGTCTTTTGCTCCATAGGACATTGTTTGCTGATTCAGACTCGTATTCTCACCATCCGGGGAAGCTGCGCCCGGCTCAGAACATCGAGGTTTGGATGAACTGCTCGTCGGGGTGCCACGCCACCTTTGGGGATTGGGGATTGGCGACTGGCGCTTGGGGCGCGGGCTCCGCTGCGGGCTCCGGGAGTGCGGCCGGCGGTTCCGGTACGGATTGCGGTGCTGGTTCCGGCGTGGCTGCGCCGGTCAACGCGCTGATCTCCGCCAGGAGGGCATCAATGTCGCCGGCGTCATCCGGGGTGGTGTCCGGGGCCGGTGCATCGGCGGCGTTGGTGAGGCTTGCCTTGAGCGTCGTCGAAAGGTCGAGGTCGAGCCGCTGTAGTTGCTGCCGAACGCGCTGGTAGGTATCGAGACCGTCCCAGGGCTGCGCCAGGCGCGCGCTGATCTCGGCGTGCTCCTGCCGGGCGCGGGCGATGTCGTCGGCGGTACTGCGCTGCTGCGCCTCCAGACCGCGCAGGTGCTCCTCAATGTCGGCGAGGCTGTCGCTGTCGTCGGCGGTGACGACCCGGCCCAGCGGTAGCGGTGCTGTGTCGGGGAAGACCAGCCAGAGGTCCGGGGCGGCGGGCGTTTTCTGGGTGCGCCAGCGCAGCATGATCTGCAGCGCGAACCCGCGATAGTGACCGCAGACCTGCTCCTCCTCGACCTGGGTTGTGCGCGTGCGCACGACATAGTCGGTGTGCCAACGTTTGAGCGTCTTCTGGAGTGCTTTGTTCGCGGCGGCGCGGTCCCTGATCGTGCGGGTAGTCTGGTCGGGCATGACCAGCGTGAGCGCGAAAGGCTGGGCCGGATGGGCCTGGCGCAGGGCGATGGCCGCCGCCAGTTGCTGCTGGTGGGTGGTGTGCCGGGCACTGGCGCGCGCGCTGTGGTCCTGCTTCCAGCGCAGGTCGTGCTGGCCGTTGCGCCAGACGGCGTAGACGCGCTCCAGGCGGTTCAGTTCCGTCTCAAGCTGGATCTTCTGGATGACCTTCGGGTTGCCCGACGCCAGCGCCTTCATCTCGGCGGCGGTGAGCACCACCTCGGCCACATCGTCGGCGGTGCGCTGGGTGATCTCCGCCGCCAGCACCTGGTTGATAAAGCGGGCTTTGTTCTCCAACAACTGCCACAGATACGCATCAAAGCTGCCCTCGGTGATGTACTGGTAGACGTACACCTCGGCGAAGGTGTTGCCCTGGCGCAGGATGCGGCCCTCGCGCTGCTCGATGTCACATGGTCGCCAGGGAGCGTCGAGGTGGTGCAGGGCGATCAGGCGCTCTTGCACATTCATGCCGGTGCCCATCTTGGCGGTGGAGCCGATGAGGACGCGCACCTGCCCGGCGCGCACGGCGGCGAAGAGTGCCTCGCGCTTGGTTTTGGTGGCGTGCTCGTGGATAAAGGCGATCTCGGCGCGGGGCAGCCCCCGGGCCACCAGCTTGTCGCGGATCTCGTCGTAGACGAAGTTCTGCTGTCGTTGCTCTTCCATAGTGTCGAGTGATGAGTGATGAGTGGTCAGAAGCGCAGCGGACAACGAATGGTCTCTGCCTCCCTCATCACTTGTCACTGGACACTTGTCACTATGAAGCACTGCCCCCTCGTCACGATGAAGCGGCGTATCACGCCGACCGCGCGGGGTCGCCAGGTCGCAGAAGACCAGTTGCGCGCCGCGCACGTCTGTTGTGGCGTGGTAGTGCTGCTGCACCCGCTCCACCAGCGCGTTGATCTTGCACTGCGGCTCCTCCGGGCCACCCCGCACCAGGCGGATGTCGAGGGCGGCCAGGCGACCTTCGCCGGTGATCCGCAGCATGTTGTCGATATCGGGCGTAACCTGGCGGTTCTTGATCTTGTCCACGCGCGCAACCAGGCTGGCAACGAACGCCGTAAGCCGCTCTGCGGGCGGAATGATCACCGGGATGGGCTTGCCGGTCGCCAGGCGGGGGCGCGGCAGGTTGAGCTGCTCCGCCGTGCGCACATTGAGACACTGCCGCCAGAGCGTCGCCAATTCGGGCAGGTTGACGAACGTGCTCAGGCGCGTGTTCATGCGGAAGCCGGACCCATCGGGGCGCAACTCGAAGATCATCTGGACCTGGGCAAACGCGGCGACCCAGGCATCGAAGAAGGCCAGGTCCAGGCGCTCCAGCAGATCCGCTTGCAGGTAGCGCATCATGATGAACACCTCGGCCAGCGTGTTGGCGACCGGCGTGCCGGTGGCAAACACGACCCGCCCGCCGCGCCGCTGGAGATCCCAGGTCTTGAGCCAGAGATCCCAGGCGCGCCGGCTGCCACCGCGTGGCACCCCGGCGATGCGATCCATGCGGGTTTCGATCTCCAGATTTTTGAAGAGGTGGGCCTCATCGACCAGCAGCATGTCGATACCCAGCTCATCCCAGGTGATCACCCGCGCATCGTCGCGGCTGATCGCGGCCTCTTCCTTTTTTAGTTGCAGCTCATAGCGGGCGATGCGCCGCTCAACCTCCTTGATGGTGCGGCGGTGGGCGCGCGTATCCCGCTCCGCGGCGACGGTCTCCAGGAAGCGACGCAGGGCGGCGATACGCTGCCGGATAAACCGCCCCAGGGTGGCGGGGCCGACCGGCAGGAAGGTAAAGGAGGTGTGGGCGGCGATGACCAGATCCCAGTCGCCGGTGGCGATGCGACTGAGATAGACGCCCCGGCGCGCCTGGCTGAAATCGTCGGGGGACATCGCCAGCACACGCATACCGGGGTAGAGCCGGTGGGCCTCGGTCGCCCACTGCTCCACCAGGTGGTTGGGCACGATAACCAGCGGCTTGCTGACCAGGCCCATGCGCCTGGCCTCGTGCGCAATCGCCAGCAACTCGAAGGTCTTGCCCGCGCCCACCGGATGGCCGATCAGGCTGGTCGGGTTCTGCAACGCCTGCCAGACCGCGTCCTTCTGCCAGGGAGCCAGGTCGCCGCCGCGCAGGATGCTGGTGTTCATGCCGGGCAGCGAGAGGTGGGAGCCGTCGTACTGCCGCAGGCGAATGCTATTGAAGCGCTCGTTGTAGATTGCGGCCAGGCGCGCGGCGCGCTGCGGATCTTCCCAGACCCAGGCGCTGAAGCGCTCCTTCAGTTGTTGCTGCTTATCCTGGGCGGCCAGGGTCTCGCTCTCGTTGAGGCGGCGCTGCTCGCGGCCATGCTCGCGCCAGGTGTCGTAGACCAGCGCCAGGCGACCATGCAGCGTCTCCTGAATGAGGCTGATGGCGTCCATGCGGGACGTGCCCCAGGTGCTGGTGGCATCGACACTGTGGCCGGCCCCGTGGTGGTCGGTGATCTCCCAGCGGGCCAGCGGCGCGTGGTAGGTGACGCTGCCGTGGCGGAAGGCCGGGAGGATGCTGCGGATAAAATCGGCCACATCCGCAGCGGGAATCCAGGTGGCCCCCAGGTTGGCGGTGATCTCGCCGGGGGCGAGCGGCGGCGGCAGGGCGGCTTCCAGGGCGGTGATATGGTGGGCGTACTGCGGATCGAGCGTGGCCATGGACTGGGCGGCGCGCAGCTTCGCGCGGATATTGCCGCTGAGATAGTCGTCGGCGGTGACATACTGCTCAACCGGGCCGGGCACGCGGTAGATCACCCCGTGCAGCGCGGTCAGCACGGCGGCGCGGGACTGCCCGCTCAGGGCGGCGATGCGATCCGGATCGACCGCGCCGATCTCGTCGAGGCAGACCAGCAGCGCATCCTGGGGACTGAGCCCATCGGCCTGGCGGCGCTGGGGGCGCACCGTGGGGCGCTGGAAGATAGCGGCCTTCTGCGCCATGGTGCCGCGCCGGGTCGTGCGAACGTTGGTCTCCAGCGCCAGGAGAAACGCCAGTTCGGGCAGGTCTTTGAGCAGGCGGCGATTGGCGCGGGCGTGGAGAACGCCATAGCGCAGCAGGAAGGCATCGTAGGTGCGGTTGAGTTCCTGCCGGGCGGTGGTCAGCGCCGCGGCATCGGCATCCGCGACCTCCAGCGCGATTACCTGCTTGGCGGCGGTGTAGAGCGCGTGCATGGCCTCAGCGCGGGGGGATAATTGAGAATTGACAATGGACAATGGAGCATGATCGTCATCCGCAGCCACTGCCTGGTGGGGAGCAGGTGTGCTGCATGCTGCTTGCTGCATGCTGCTTGCTGCATGCGTGAGGATGGGCAGAGTTGCCAGGCGTTGCGCCAAAGCGTCGGCGATAGGCATGTCGGGGGGCGGGGCGACGTGCAGCCAGTGGTTGCCGCCCTTGACCGCGCAATACATGGTGCCGATGACATCCTGGGGATGCGCGGTGAAATGGGTCGAGACACGCATGCCACCGGCGGGAGTGTGCGCACGCCCATAGCGGCTGCCGGTGGTCAGGTGGAGCGTGTCCGCCGCGACGCGCGGCAGGTCGGCCCAGTCGCTGGCGATCCAGGGCGCATCGGCGTGCTCCTCGTCGGGGTGGTAGCGCTGCAGGAGAAGCAGATCGGTGCCCGCCGCGCTGCCGGCGTTGTCCTGGAAGACGCCGTTGGGCAGGCGCAGCGCCGCCAGCAGCCGGGCCTGCTGCGCAAACCAGGCGCGGGCGCGCCGGTCGGCCTTGTCGAGCGTGCCGTAGCTGGTGAGGAAGGCGACGATCCCACCGGGGCGCACCAGCGTGAGTGCCCGGGCAAAGAAATAGTCGTGCAGCGTGCGCGTCAGGTAGGGCTCCAGGTGCGGATCGGCCACGCCGATCTCGCTGAAGGGCACATTGCTGATCGCCAGGTCGAAGTAGTCCTCCGGCAGCGTGGCCTGCTCAAAGCCGGTGCCCCCGAACAGGCGGACCTCCGGGTGGAGCAGCGCGAGGATCTGGGCGGTGACCGGGTCCAGTTCGACCGCGACAATCTCGGCACGCCGGCGCAGGGCGGGCGGCATCAGGCTGATAAAGTGCCCAATGCCGGCGGCGGGCTCCAGGACGCGCAGGGTGGGCAGCCGCTCCAGGCCCAGGCGCATGAGCGCGTCCCAGATGGCGGCGACGATGGGCAGCGGCGTGTAGAAGGCGGTCAGGGCGGTGCGACGGATGCCGGCCTGCTCCGCGGCACTCGTGAGCGCGGCCAGGTCCGCGTTGGGGGTGAAGCGCCCGTTGCTGGTGTCGCCGGTGCGGGCGGCGTCGTCAAAGGCCCGGTTGAGCACGGCGGCCTCGGCGAAGGCGGTGTAGCGGGCCAGGATGTACTGCTCTTCGGCGGTGGGCGCGCGCCCTGCGCGCTCCAGGGTGCGTAGCAAGCGCAGGGCGGCGAGGTTGTGGGCGTAGCGCGCAGCGGCACCGCCCAGGTCGGCGAGATCGCCGGGGGCGAGGGTGAACATGGGATTTTCTCCTATCAGTGATGAGTGATGAGTGATGAGTGATGAGTGATGAGTGGTTAGTGATGAGTGGTTAGTGAAACAGCGCCTGGACGATGCCAGACGCTGCCTGGGGACCACACCGGGAGGTGTGGTAGGAACCGGGCATGAACGGGTGAAGGGGTGAGCGGGTGAGGCGAGGAGGCGAGGAGGCGAGGAGGCGAGCGGGGCGGACGGAAGACGGAAGACGGAAGACGGAAGACGGAAGACGGAAGACGGAAGACGGA